>NZ_JBEZVK010000009.1:0-169174 GCF_040636955.1 Streptomyces sp. NPDC032472 | reverse complement strand
CGCCGCGGGGGCCCGCGGCGGCGGCGCCCGGGCCGGGGGTTTTGTTACCGGGGGGCCCGGGGGGGGGCCCCGCCGCGCCCCCCCCGCCCCTTCCCCGTGTCGCTGTGTGCCGGCTCGCGCAGCCGTCAGTGGCGGGCCTGGAGGAGGTCCTCCAGCTGCTCCTCACGGGCCTGCGCGGCCACGAACAGCAGCTCGTCGCCCGGCTCCAGGGTCTCCTCCGCGTGCGGGGTGAGGACCCGGTTGCCCCGGATGATCGTGACCAGCGAGGTGTCCTCGGGCCAGGTGATCTCGCTGATCTGGGTCCCGGCGACCGAGGAGTCGGCCGGCAGGGTCAGCTCGACGAGGTTCGCGTCGCCGTGGCTGAAGCGCAGCAGGCGCACCAGGTCGCCGACGCTGACGGCCTCCTCGACCAGGGCGGACATCAGGCGCGGCGTGGAGACCGCGACGTCGACGCCCCAGGACTCGTTGAAGAGCCACTCGTTCTTCGGGTTGTTCACGCGCGCCACGACGCGCGGCACCCCGTACTCGGTCTTGGCCAGCAGGGACACGACCAGGTTGACCTTGTCGTCGCCCGTCGCGGCGATGACCACGTTGCAGCGCTGGAGCGCCGCCTCGTCCAGCGAGGTGATCTCGCAGGCGTCGGCCAGCAGCCACTCGGCCTGCGGCACCCGCTCCACCGAGATGGCGGTCGGCGCCTTGTCCACGAGGAGCACCTCGTGCCCGTTCTCCAGGAGCTCGCCCGCGATGGAGCGGCCCACCGCGCCGGCTCCGGCGATCGCGACCCTCATGCGTGTGCCTCCTCGGGGCCCTCGGCGAACGCCGCCTCGACCTTGTCGATCTCGTCCGTGCGCATCATCACGTGGACGAGGTCGCCCTCCTGCAGGACCGTCTGCGACGTCGGCAGCATGGCCTCGCCCAGGCGGGTGAGAAACGCCACGCGGACGCCCGTCTCCTCCTGGAGCTTGCTGACCTTGTGGCCGATCCACGCCGCGGAGGTGTGCACCTCCGCGAGCTGCACGCCGCCGCTCGGGTCGCGCCACAGCGGCTCGGCGCCCGAGGGCAGCAGCCGGCGCAGCATCTGGTCGGCGGTCCAGCGCACGGTCGCCACGGTGGGGATGCCGAGGCGCTGGTACACCTCGGCGCGCTTGGGGTCGTAGATGCGGGCGGCGACGTTCTCGACACCGAACATCTCGCGGGCCACGCGGGCGGCGATGATGTTGGAATTGTCACCACTGCTGACCGCCGCGAAGGCGCCCGCGTCCTCGATTCCGGCCTCGCGCAGCGTGTCCTGGTCGAAGCCGACGCCCGTGACGCGGCGGCCGCCGAATCCGGCTCCCAGCCGGCGGAATGCTGTGGGGTCCTGGTCGATGACCGCGACCGTATGCCCCTGCTGTTCCAAGGTCTGCGCGAGGGCGGAGCCCACCCTTCCGCAGCCCATAATGACGATGTGCACGGCCGTCCTTCCGGCTGTCAGCGCTCGCTGGTTCCCAGCCTCATTGCATCTCTGGCTTAACAGGGTCTCAGACCATGGCTCAAGCTACACACGGGTGGTCACCGATGTGACCTCTTGCGGCGCAGTGGGCGACTCAATGCCGCGGAATACGGGCGGGGGGTTCGTCAGCCGGATTTCGAACGCTTACGATCCTTCCCGTGTCCAAACTGACCGACGTGCCCAAACGGATCCTGATCGGCCGGGCGCTGCGCAGCGACCGCCTCGGGGAAACCCTCCTCCCCAAGCGGATCGCCCTTCCCGTCTTCGCATCCGACCCGCTCTCCTCCGTGGCATACGCCCCCGGCGAGGTCCTGCTGGTCCTGTCGATCGCGGGTGTGTCGGCGTACCACTTCAGCCCCTGGATCGCCCTCGCGGTCGTCGTGCTGATGTTCACCGTGGTCGCCTCCTACCGGCAGAACGTGCACGCGTACCCCAGCGGCGGCGGCGACTACGAGGTCGCCAATACCAACCTCGGACCCAAGGCCGGTCTGACGGTCGCGAGCGCCCTGCTCGTCGACTACGTCCTGACCGTCGCCGTGTCGATCTCCTCCGGAGTGGAGAATCTCGGCTCCGCGGTGGATTTCGTCATCGAGCACAAGGTGCTCTCGGCGATGATCATGATTCTGCTGCTCACGCTGATGAATCTGCGCGGCGTGAAGGAATCCGGGAAGCTCTTCGCGATCCCGACCTACGTGTTCGTCGGCGCGGTCTTCGTGATGATCGCCTGGGGTGCCTGGCGCGGCCTCGTCGCCGGCGACACCATGCAGGCCCCGACCGCCCACCTGGAGATCAAGGCCGAGCACCAGGGGCTGGCCGGCTTCGCGCTGGTCTTCCTGCTGCTGCGGGCCTTCTCCTCCGGCTGCGCCGCCCTCACCGGCGTCGAGGCCATCAGCAACGGCGTGCCCGCCTTCCGCAAGCCCAAGAGCAAGAACGCCGCCACCACGCTCGCCCTGATGGGCGCCCTGGCGGTCACCATGTTCTGCGGCATCATCGGCCTGGCCCTGGCCACCGACGTGCGGATGGCCGAGAACCCGGCCGAGAACCTGCTCGCGGGCGGGGTCCCGGTCGGCCCCGAGTTCGTCCAGAACCCGGTGATCTCCCAGGTGGCCGAGGCCGTCTTCGGCTCCGGCAGCTTCCTGTTCATCGTGCTCGCGACCGCCACCGCGCTCGTGCTGTTCCTGGCCGCGAACACCGCGTACAACGGCTTCCCGCTGCTCGGGTCGATCCTGGCCCAGGACCGGTACCTGCCGCGCCAGCTGCACACGCGCGGCGACCGGCTCGCCTTCTCCAACGGCATCGTGCTGCTCGCCGGCGCCGCCATGCTGCTCGTGTGGATCTACGACGCCGACTCGACCCGGCTGATCCAGCTCTACATCGTCGGCGTCTTCGTCTCCTTCACGCTGAGCCAGATCGGCATGGTCCGGCACTGGAACCGCCACCTGAAGACCGAGACCGACCCGGCCGGCCGCCGCCGGATGTTCCGCTCCCGGGCGATCAACACCTTCGGCGCGATCTTCACCGGGCTCGTCCTGGTCGTCGTCCTGGCCACGAAGTTCACGCACGGCGCGTGGGTCGCCCTGCTCGGCATGCTGATCTTCTACGGCACCATGACCGCGATCCGGAAGCACTACGACCGCGTCGCCGAGGAGATCGCCGCCGCGGAGGGGCCCAGCGACGACAGCGTGCGCCCCTCCCGCGTCCACTCCATCGTCCTGGTTTCCAAGGTGCACAAGCCCACCCTGCGCGCCCTGGCCTTCGCCAAGCTGACCCGCTCCGACACCCTCGAAGCGCTCAGCATCAGCGTCGACCCGGCCGAGACCAAGGCCCTGCGTGACGAGTGGGAGCGGCGCCGGATCAACGTGCCGCTCAAGATCCTGGACTCCCCGTACCGCGAGATCACCCGCCCGGTCGTCGAGTACGTCAAGGGCCTGCGCACCGAGAACCCGCGCGACGCCGTCAGCGTGTACATCCCGGAGTACGTCGTCGGCCGCTGGTACGAGCACCTGCTGCACAACCAGAGCGCCCTGCGCCTGAAGGGCCGCCTGCTGTTCACCCCGGGCGTGATGGTCACGTCCGTCCCCTACCAGCTGGAGTCCTCGGAGCTGGCCAAGCGGCGGGCGAAGAAGCGGCAGGAATGGAACGCCCCGGGCGCCGTCCGCCGCGGACCGGTGGACACGCCCCGCCCGAAGGACCGCGCGGCGAAGTAGCGCACGCACGTGCGCACGAGGGTTGGCGAACGGCCGGACGGAACCCACGTAGACTGATGGGTCGACCGTCCGGCCTTCGCCTTGGACCCCTGAACCTTGGAGCACTCCCCACCATGACCCTCCCCGAGCAGAACGAGAAGCAGTCCTTGGTCGGGGAGGAGTACGAGGTCGAGGTCGGCCCCGTCGCGCACGGCGGCCACTGCATCGCCCGGACCGCCGACGGCCGGGTCCTGTTCGTCCGCCACGCCCTGCCCGGGGAGAAGGTCGTGGCCAAGGTCACCGAGGGCGAGACGGACTCCCGCTTCCTGCGCGCCGACGCGATCACCGTCCTGACCGCCTCCAAGGACCGCGTCGAGGCCCCCTGCCCGTTCTCCGGCCCCGGCAAGTGCGGCGGCTGCGACTGGCAGCACGCCAAGCCGGGCGCCCAGCGCCGGCTCAAGGGCGAGGTCGTCGCCGAGCAGCTGCGCCGCCTGGCCGGGCTCACGCCCGAGGAGGCCGGCTGGGACGGCACCGTGGTCCCGGCGGAGGGCGACAAGCTCCCGGCCGGCCAGGTTCCGCAGTGGCGCACCCGCGTCCAGTACGCGGTCGACGAAGAGGGCCACCCGGGCCTGCGCAAGCACCGCTCGCACGACATCGAGCGGATCGACCACTGCATGATCGCCGCGCCGGGCGTCTCGGAACTCGGCATCGAGAAGCGCGAGTGGCCCCAGATGGCGACGGTCGAGGCCATCGCCGCGACCGGCTCCCAGGACCGCCAGGTGGTCCTCACCCCGCGCCCCGGCGGCCGCCTCCCCCTGGTCGAGCTCGACAAGCCGGTCTCGGTCCTGCGCGTCGAGGAAAAGGACGGGGGCGTGCACCGGGTCCACGGCCGCCCCTTCGTCCGCGAGCGCGCCGACGGCCGCACGTACCGCGTCGGCATGGGCGGCTTCTGGCAGGTCCACCCCCAGGCCGCCGACACCCTGATCAAGGCCGTCATGCAGGGCCTGATGCCGCGCAAGGGCGAGATGGCCCTCGACCTCTACTGCGGCGTCGGCATCTTCGCGGGCGCCCTGGCCGAGCGCCTGGGCGAGACGGGTGCCGTCCTCGGCATCGAGTCGACGAAGCGCGCGGTGGAGGACGCCCGCCACAACCTCGCCGACTTCCCCCGCGTCCGCATCGAGCAGGGCAAGGTGGAGTCCGTCCTCCCCCGCACCGGCATCACCGAGTGCGACCTGGTCGTCCTGGACCCCCCGCGCGCCGGCGCCGGCAAGCAGACGGTCCGCCACATCGCCGGCCTCTCGGCCCGCCGCATCGCGTACGTGGCCTGCGACCCGGCAGCCCTGGCCCGAGACCTCGCGTACTTCGCCGAAGCCGGCTACAAGCCCCGCACCCTCCGCGTCTTCGACCTCTTCCCGATGACCCATCATGTTGAGTGCGTGGCGATCCTTGAGCCGATTGGAAAGGGCATCTGACCTGCAGGTTAGGGCAGTGTGCGTTATGCGCGCTGTGGGCGCTACGGGCGATATCTTGACGCCGATTTGACGCTCGTGACGCACGTTTGACGCACGCCCAGCGTTTTCCTGATGAGGCGTCAGCACGAAAAGGCCGCCTTCCGCACCAGGGTGAAGTCCTGGTGCGGAAGGCGGCTTCTTCATGCTCGTCGTACTCGGCGAGGCTCCAACCCGGCCCGGGTTCACGGACCTGGGTCCGACTGCGTACGGTGACGGCCGTGACCGGATTCGGGGCATCCTGCGTGCCGGAAATAGATCTAGCTGGCTGTGTGTTGGCGGTAGGTCGGTACGGAGGGGGAGGTGTCGGGTGTCTCTCCCCTCGTAGCGTGGAGACCGTGACTGCAGGGGATGTTGAGAGTCATGGCGGAGAAGCGACGAAAGTTCGAGCCGGAGTTCCGTGAGGGGGCTGTACGGATCGTGACGGAGACCGGCAAGTCGATCCCTGAGGTCGCGGAGGGCTTGGGGATCAACGAGACCACGCTGGCCAGCTGGGTGTCCCGAGCCCGCCGGGCGGGGACCGCGCCGACGGGCGCGAGCGATGAACTGAACGGCTGCGGCGGGAGGATGTCCAGCTCAAGCGGGACAACAAGGAACTGGCGATGGAGCATGAAGTCCTCAAACGCTGCATGGTCCTGTGGGTGAAGTAGCCGTGGCGGACCCGGCGGCCGTCGTCGGGGTGATCAGCGACTTCAGGACCGAGCACGGCATACCGCATCGCCTGCCATGCCCTGGGCATGAGCGAGTGGTGGTTCTACAAGCATCGCAACCGCACCCCCACCCGGCGGGAGGTACGCCGTCAGCAGCTGACGGAGGCGGTCACGGAGGAGTTCGCCAAGTCCGGCGGCACGGCTCTCCGAAGATCTGGATCACGCTGGTCAGACAGGGGTGGCGGGTCTCGGTGAACACCATTGCCAAGCTCATGGCCGAGCTCGGCCTCATCGCTCGGAACGTCCGCCGCCGGCGAGGCTGACCCGGCCCGGGAAACGGCTGGTGAGCCCGGACTTCGTGCACCGCGACTTCACCGCCGAGGAGCCGGACCTGGTGTGGTGCGGGGACATGACTGAGATCGTCACCAGTGAGGGAAACCCTCTACCTGGCCACGGTCATCGACCTGTCCTCCCGCCGCCTGCTCGGCTACGCGATGGGAGCCCGCCACGACGCCGACCTGGTCGTCGCCGCCCTCAACATGGCCGCGGCCACCCGGGGAGGCGACGTTCGCGGAGTGATCTTCCACAGCGACTGAGGCAGCGAGTACAGCACGCGGAATTTCCATCGTGCCTACCGCAAGCTGGGCGCACCCAGTCCATGAGCCGCGTCGGATCATGCTTCGACCACGCCGCGAGCGAGGCCTTCAACAGTGTCCTGAAGGTCGAGTGCGTCCACCGGCGCGCCTTCACCACCCGCACCGAGGCCCGGATCAGGATCGCGACCTGGATCACCGACTTCTACAACGCAAGACGGCTACACAGCGTGTGCGGCTGGAAGAGCCCGATCGACTACGAACACGACTACAAAGCCGGCCTCACCGAGGAAGTGGCTGCATAGGAAGGCCTCCAAGTTCGGAGGGGATTGGCAGAGTTCATGTCCCCCCTCGGACACCAGCAGGAACCCCACTTCGGTGGGGTTCTTCTGCGTTTCCGGGGCTGCGAGGCGGGCAGGGCACGTGGATGCCGGCCCCTGCAGTTCGAGGGCCCAGGATCACGACGCGGTGGTTCCGGTTCCGGATGGTCGGGTTTCGCGGAAGCCGTCCCCTGCAAGGCATGCGCCTGGATACCATTCGGCCCTGCTTCCCAGTCGATCAGTGTTGTTCCGGCACAGGGGGAATGCCATGCCTCCCAGTACTCAACGGCCTTTACGTCGGCGGTTACCGCGGTGCACGCGCGGCTCGGCCGTGCAGCGGATCGCGGTGCTGGTCCCGGCTCTGGCGCTGGTGTTCGTCAGCGGGTGCACGGACGGCACGGACGCGGACGGCAAGAGCACACGCGGCACGAACGGATCGACCCGATCGGCAGCGCCCTCCCCCGCCTCGTTCCCCTCCGTTCCGCCGGAAGCCGCTCACTGCCCGGGTACGGTTCTCGATCACCGGGACGTCAGCCATCCCGACCTCGGGGCGGTCCGCGTGTTCCTCATCCGGCGGACCGGTTCCGGCGCTTCCACCGGATGCGTCGCGTCCGTCACCGGTAGCGGCAAGGCACTGGCATCCATCGACGTGGACATCCACGAGAACGATCTGCATTTCGCCTCGCCGGAATCCGACGCCACCAAGAACACCTTCGTGATCTACAACCCCGGACGCTATGAGGGGGTACTGGTGCTCGTACCCGCCAAGGACGGGTTCGAGGACGTGAGGTGGACCGACCTGGACATCCACTATCGCGGCGGCAGGTACGCCTTCTACCACGCACGGCTCGCCGGCCCCGGCGCAGACGGTCGGTACACGATCATCCAGTCCCAGAACTCGTGCAACCCCAGCTGTGCCGACGGCGCCACATCCAACGTCACGCTGCACTGGAACGGCCACGAATACCTGCCGACCGGATGAGGACGTGGCACATGGCCCGCCGCTGGCGGCTCAGGGCCGAACTTGGGTACGGCGCCTTTCTCTCCTACAGCGGAGAGCGCGACCGGGGATGGCTGCCGCATCTGCGGCGGGCGATCGAAAAGCAGTCCCGCCCCTGGTACAAGCCGCCTCGGATCAGGGTGTTCCTCGATGACAGCAGCATTTCGATCGGTCCCCAACTCTGGGGAAAGATCGAGGCCGGCCTCGCCCGCTCGGACTGGCTCGTGGTCATGGCGTCGCCGGAGTCAAAGGCCTCGGTGTGGGTCGACCGGGAAATCGAATGGTGGTTGAGGCACAAGTCGGTCGACACCATCCTGCTCCTCGTGACCGCGGGGCTGTTGGTATGGGACGAGCAGCGCGGCGACTGGGATCCGGAACTCTCGACGGCGCTGCCCGCCCGCCTGTTGGGACGGTTCACGCAGCAACCCGTCTGGAAATCCCTGGCCCTGCGCCAACCCGAGAACGGCACCGGTCCCGTGCCGGACGTGGACGACGTCGCACTCGGTATCGCATCCGTCGTACGCGGCCTCGCGGAGGAGGACCTCAGGTCGGAGGGCATCCGCGACACCCGGCGCAATCTGCGGACGGCCAGGATCACCGCGGCCGTACTCGGCTTGCTCCTCCTGGTCGCCAGTACGGTGTCCGTGATCGCGCTGATCGCGCGGGCCGAGGCAGCCCGCCAGCGGGACCACGCCGTGGCCCAGCAGTTGATCGGCCAGAGTTCCTTCCTCGCGATCCGTGACCCGTTCGGCGCCCGGCTGAAGGCGTTGGCGGCATGGCGCATCGATCCCACCCCGGAATCCCGCCTTGCCGTGCTCAACGCCGCCGCCAACCCGGCATCCGGACTGCTCGCCCATTCCTGGCCCGTGAAGTCCGTGGCATTCAGCCCGGACGCCAAGACCATTGCCACCGGGAGCGACGACGGCGTCGTGCGGCTCTGGGACGCGGCCACGCAGCGGAAGATCGGGGAGTACATCGGGCACCACCAAGCCGTCACCTCGGTGGCCTTCGGACCGAGTGGCGAGACCCTGATCAGCTCGGGCTTCGACGGCACTGTCCGGCTCTGGAGCATCGCCGACCACAAGCAGATCGGTGACGCTTTCGATGCCCGAGCCGGGATGATCTCCTCGGCCGCCCTCAGCCCGGACGGAAGGACTCTCATCCTGGTGGGCGACGGCTCCTCCGGGGCCGTACAGGTGTGGGACGTGGCGACGCACCGCCGGATCGGCGATCCGCTGGGAGGTCGTGCCTACGGCTCCGGCACCGTGGCTTTCAGCCCCGACGGCAGAACCTTCGCAACCGGTGCCCGCAACGAGGTACAGCTCTGGGACGCCGGTTCCCATGCCCCTCTCGGCACGGCACTGACGATCAGCGACCACCAGGTCTCGTCCGTCTCCTTCAGCGGTGACGGCCGTACCATCGCCGCCTCCGATACCGACGGCAGCGTCCAGCTCTGGGACCCCGCCACCCGGGCCCCGATCGGGAAGCCGTTCGCCGCAGATGCCGGATGGGTCGGCTCGGTGGCCTTCAGTCCTGACGGTGCGGTGTTCGCCGCCTCGTACGCCGACGGCAGCGTGCGGCTCTGGGACATCGTGGGGCACACCCAGGTGGGAGCTCCGCTCACCGGCCACATCAGCAACGCCCGGGCCGTGGCCTTCAGCCCGGACGGTTCGACCCTGGCCAGTGCGAGCGACGACACCACTGTCCGGCTGTGGGACGTCCGCGCACAACGGCAGATCGGAACACCGGTCGGTACCGGGGGCCACGGGGCGGCGGCGTTCAGCCCTCGTGGGCATCTCCTCGCCATGGGGGGATCCTCCTACACGGTGCGCTTCTGGGACATCGCCTCACGTCGCCAAATCGGTGATCCGCTGGTCTCCCGTGACGTGGACGCGGGTTCTCCCTTCTCCCTCAACCCCGATGGCACCGTGCTCGCGACCACCTCGTTCGCAAGCGACTACGCCGTGACGCTCTGGGACACCACGACACACCGCCGGATCGGCGAGCCACTGCCGACCGGCGACGGCTACATCCGTGCGATGGCTTTCAGTCCCGACGGCAAGAGCTTCGCCACGTCCGGCCGAGACTCGGTGCGCCTATGGGATCTGGCAACGCACGGCCAGATCGGCAAGGAACTCGCCGTCAGCTCGTGGAGACTCGACTTCAGCCCCGACGGCCGCACCCTCGCCACCAACACCGCCGACGACACCGTGGCCCTCTGGGACGTCGCCACGCAGCGACGGATCGGCGAGACGCCCCCGAGCCACACCGCGCAGATCAACGAGGTCACCTTCAGCCCTGACGGCACGATGCTGGCGACCGCGAGCCGCGACAGTACCGTCCGGCTCTGGAACGTGGCCACGCGCGAACAGATCGGGGAGCCGCTGACCGGGCACCGCGGCGGCGTGACGTCCGTCGCCTTCAGTCCGAACGGGAGGACGCTGGTCACCGGCAGCATGGATCACACGGTCAGGCTCTGGGACGTCACCACCAGGCAGCAGATCGGCGCCCCGCTCGAAGGGCACAGCGCCGACGTCACCGGTGTGGGATTCGGTCCCGCCGGCAAGACGATCGCCGCTTGGGGCAAGGAGGACACGCTACGGCTGTGGGACGCCGAGCCGACGGTGGACCCGGTGGACTCGCTGTGCCGGTGGGCGAGGGGCGCCTTCGATGCCGGCCGGTGGCGCGAATACGTACCCGCGGGCCCCGCTTTCCAGCCGCTCTGTCCGCGTTGACCCCTCGCGGGCTATGTTCTTCCTACAGCGGAGCACGACGCGGGGAACGGACGAGACGATGAGCGACCAATTAGCGCAATCCAGAGCCCGGTTCGCGGGTGGGAGGCGCATCCTCGACAGCACCCTGCTCCGGCTCGTCGCGGCCACGGCCGTCGGCGCGCTGACGGGACTCGTCCTCTTCAGCCTCACCCAGGTGACCAACCGCAGCCTCTTCGTCATCACGGGCGCCGTCGCGGGTGCGATGGCCGTCCTGGTCGTGCAGTGGTATCAGCGCACGGCACGCCTCACCGAGGTCAAGGTCTCCGTCCCCCAGCTGAGCGAGCTCACGTTCGCCGTCAACAACGACTCCCGCCAGGTCGCCTGGCAGATGTTCGTCGAAACGGTGACCCGCGTGTCCACGCAGCCCCTGGCCAGCGACGAGGGAGTCGTCCGGGAAGCGCTCACCTCCATGTACGGGCTGTTCGCGACGACGCGCGAGACCCTCAAGACCGCCCGCCCCTCGGCCCCCGTTCCCGGCGGGCAGACGGTCGAGTACCTGGCGATCACCATGCTGAACCGCGAGTTGAGGCCGTTCCTATCCCAATGGCACCCCCGGCTGCGGGAATTCGAGCGGGCCCATCCTGACGGCCCGGAGTCCGGCTGGGCCGACAACGCCGCCTGCCGGGCGGAGTTGCAGCGGGTGCAGCGTGACATCCACGCCTACGCGGTGGGCTTCGCCCGTCTGGCCGGTGTACGGGAAGCCGAGTCGATGATCGGCCAGGTTCCCGCACCTCGTGCCCCAGACGACCGGTCCGAGAGGAGCGCCAGTCCCTCGGCGGACAGCACCCGGCGCCCGCGCTGAACGCCCCGGAGGCCACGGGCGGCGGCACCGCCACGGGCGTGGAGCGTGAGGCCGGGGAGCCGACCGGATACGACGCCTTCATCTCCTACAGCCACAGTTGGGACAGGAAGCTCACCAAGGCCTTCCAGAGCCGATTACAGACCTTCAACCGGCCCTGGTACAGGTCGAGAAGCCTCAGGCTGTTCCGCGACGAGACCAACCTGGCGGCAAGCCCCCATCTGTGGCGCGAGATCGAGCGGGGACTCACCGGGTCCCGGTGGCTCGTACTGATGGCCAGCCCGGCCGCCGCAGCTTCCCCCTGGGTCCGCAAGGAGATCCGCTGGTGGCTCACCCACCGGTCGGCGGACACGCTCCTCATCGCCTGGACCGACGGAACACTCGTCTGGGATGACTCACGGACGTCGTTCGACTGGTCGAGGACCGACGCCCTCCCGCGCGAGGAGATGGACGGCGTCTTCGACCAGCAGCCCCGCTGGGTCGACCTGCGCTGGCTGCACGGTCCGGAGCAGACCGGTGTGGCCGACCCGCGGTTGATCGAGTGTCTGGCGGAGTTCGCGGCGCCGATCACGGGCAGGTCCAAGGACGAGGTGATCGGCGACCACATACGCCAGCACCGCCGGACGCTGCGCCTGGTGTGGTCGACCGTCGCCGTGCTCACCGCTCTGCTCCTGGTCGCGATTGCCGGGGGCGTCACGGCGTACCAGCAGCGCAACGCCGCTCGGTCCCAGGCCCTGATTGCGCAGTCCCGTCAGCTCGTCGCGGAGGCTTCGTTGATCAGCGACACCCAGCCCGACCTGGCCCGCCAACTGCTGGTCCAGGCCTACCGGCTCGCTCCGACCGCCGAGGCGGCCGGGGCTCTCGTCGGCAGCCGCAGCCTTCCCCGCGTCATCGACGGGATCGGCGCTCCTCGCGGGGTCGCGTGCAGCAGCGGGGGGCTCCTCGCCGTGGCCGATGACCGGGTACGGCTCTACGATCTGGCCACCGGCGCACTCCGCGCCTCACTGGAGGAGCTGGACAGCAGCGTCGCCGCCGTCGCGTTCAGCCCGGACGGACGACTTCTGGCGATCGGCGACGCCGACGGCGGGGTCCGACTGCTTGACGTGACGTCAGCGGACACGCCCAGGACCGTGGCGGTCGTGGCGGCGGCGGAGGGCAGCACGAAGGAACTCGTGTTCACCCCCGCCGGCAGGCTCGTCGTCCTGACCGCCACGGGCGGGTCCGTGCTCGACATCGAGGACCCAGCCCGCCCCCGTTCCCTGGGGTCCCTGCCCCCCGACACGATCGCGGCCGGTCCCACGGGCTCGCTGGTCCTCACGGAGTCGCATGAAGACCTCTCGCTCGGACTGTGGACCCTGTCCGACTCGGCCCGAGCGAGCCGGGTCGCCACCCTCGCCCCTCCGTCCGACCGTGCGCTCGTCACCAACGCCCGCGCCGCGTTCAGCGCGAACGGCCACCTTCTGGCGGTCGGCGGTGCGGACAACCGGGTGCGGCTGTGGGACGTCGCCGACCCCACCCGGCCGGCGCTCCGCTCGGATCTGCACACGCAGGGGCGCGACGGCGTCAGCAGCCTGGAGTTCTCCTCGGACGGGACCGTCCTGGCCCTGGGCGGCCGCGACGGAGTGATCACCCTGTGGGACGTCGCCGACCCCTTCCGCCCCCACGCCGGTGCGCGCCTGACCGGCTACCCCGGATTCGCGTCCGTTTCCGGCATCGCCTTCGGCCCTGACGGGCAGACCCTGGCATCCATCGCGAGCGACCGGGAGCGGCGGACGTCGGCAAGGGTGTGGGCCGTGTCGGGCTACGACAGGACCTCCACCCTCACGATCCTGCCGACTGAGGGAACGTTCCTTCCCTCCTTCAGTCCTGACAGCCGGCTGCTGGCCGCGGGCGGAGAGCCGACCACCGTGTGGAGGATGGACGACAAGCCGGGACCCCGTCTTGCCGCCACCGTCGAATCCTTCAATGCCGGCGGTCAGGCTGCGGCCTTCGGCCGGGACGGCCGCACCCTGTTCTCCGGTCTGCCCGTGGTCGCGTGGGACATGACCGACCCGGCGGCTCCGCGGAAGGTGACCCCACAGGCCACGCGTGCGGACGGTGGTACGGGCATCGGCGTGAACCCCGTGCTTCCGCTGCTGGCGACGGGGACAGGGCCGCATTCCCGTTCAGCCGTGCCCTTGGGAACCGTGCAGCTGTGGGACGTAGGCGACCGGACACGGCCCGTGCTCGTCGACACCCTCGGGGGTGCCGCGGTCGGCCGCCAGAGCATCTCGTTCAGCCCGGACGGCGGACTCCTGGCGGCGCCGACCGACGAAGGAGGCGTACGGCTGTGGAACATCGCCGAGAACACCCGACCCACGGCCGCGGGAATCATCGACGTGGCGGGGGCGCAGGCCACCGCATTGGCCTTCGCCCCCGACAACCGCACCCTGCTCGTCGGCGACGACAGCGGGGCGATCACCACCTGGGACGTCTCACGTCCCGCGCGGCCGTTGCGCAGGGGCAGTGCCGCCCCGCACGCCGGCCAGATCAGCGGATTCGCCCATCACCCCGACGGCGCGCTCGCGGCCGGCGCCGCGGAGGACGGGCGCATCCGGCTGTGGGACACGAGCGACCCGGACCACCTCGTGGAGATCGCCTCGCTCGCCACCGGCGGCCTGTACCCGCAGGCGTCCCTCGCGTTCAGCCCGGACGGCAGTCTCCTCGCGGCCAGCGGCGACCGGGGCACGCGGCTGTGGAGCGTGGACCCGGCCGCGATCCTGCGGCGGTTGTGCGCGGAGTCCTCCCGCATCACCCGCGACCAGTGGAACCAGTACCTCCCCGACCAGCGGTACGACCCGCCGTGCGCCTGAGCGCACGAGAACGGAGGACACGATGACAAGCGGCTTACGGCGCGGAACCACCTCGTCCCTCGCGCTGCTCACGCTTCTCCTGCTCATCGGCGCGTGCGGCTCACCCCGCCCGGCTCCGCCCGTCCCACCCCTCACTCCCTCGTCCGTCGCCCCGGTGCCCGACTCCCCCTCGCCCTCCCCTTCACCCTCGCCGGCTCAGGGCCCGGTGCTCGTCGGCCCGGCGCCGGCCGATCTCCATGATGTGGATTGGTCGAAGACCCCTGTTCCGGGCGAGTTCTGCGGCGTCCCGGGACTCGTCACGCTCGACGCCGAGGGAAACGCCACCGCGACGTCCCGAACGTGGGGCACCGTGCGCATCCGACGGGGGACCAGGGTCGCGTACGGCGACACGGACGGTGACCAGCGCGACGAGGCGGCCGTCTACATGGGGTGTGATGACAACGGGTCGACGATGAACGGACAACTCGTCGCCGCATACGTCGTGTTCACGCATCAGGGGAACGGCCTCGCCGCGCTCGGTGCGATCACGCCGCAGCAGAAGTCGGCCCTGTACATCACCGCGCTCGTCGGACTGGAATTCGCGCCCGGCCGTATCACCGCGCACGAGCGTTGGTACCGCCAGACCGACGCCCACTGCTGTCCCAGCGGAAACGCCGATACCGTCTGGACACGGGAAGGGGACCGCCTGACGCCGGGAGCACCCCGTGTCGTCTGATCGGGCCTCCGCAGGCGGCCCCGGTCGGGGGCCCGTCCTCCACCGGGTCCTGGCGCACCTCCCTGGGGAGGTCTTGTGGAGGTCTTCGATCGGTGATCAATCGCGGGGAGGTGTGGGGTAGCGTCGCCGCGCTGCGCGGAGAGGAGCGGGGCATGCGCGAGATCACCGTCCCACCAGTCGTCATGGCGGCGCCCGTCGGCGGGCTCGCCGACGCCGTCTTCCGGCATGCCCAGGAGGATCCCGGCCGGGTGGTGCTCGGGCGCAAGGTCGACGGGGCCTGGCGGGACGTGACGTCCGGGCAGCTGGCCGCCGAGGTGCTCACGCTGGCGAAGGGGCTGCTGGTCCAGGGGGTCCGGTTCGGGGAGCGGGTCGGCGTCATGTGCCGGACCCGGTACGAGTGGACCCTGTTCGACTTCGCCCTGTGGGCGATCGGTGCCCAGCCCGTCCCCGTCCACCCGACCTCCTCCGTCGAGCAGGTGCACTGGATCCTCCAGGACTCCGACTGCACCGCCTGCGTCGTCGAGGACGAGGACCAGGCCATGACCGTCGGGTCCGTCATCGAGCGGCTCCCGCACCTGCGCCGGTTGTGGCAGCTCGACACCGGGGCCGTCGAGGTGCTCGTCGCGGACGGCCACGGGGTCGCCGACGACCTGGTGCACCGGCACCGCGCCGCTGTCACGCCCGACGCCGTCGCCACCGTGATCCACACCTCGGGGACCACCGGCCGCCCAAGGGCTGTGTGCTCACCCACGGCAATTTCATGTACGAGGCCGACACGATGGTGGCCCGCTGGAAGTCCGTCTTCCAGGCCGGGCCCGGGGAGCAGCCCTCCACGCTGCTGTTCCTGCCGCTCGCCCATGTCTTCGGGCGGATGGTGGAGGTGGCGGCCGTCCGGGCGCGGGTCAAGCTCGGGCGTCTGCGCCTCGCGGATGACCCGCTCGTACATCAGCAGTACATCGGCGTCGTCGGCCAGGTCGTATTCGTAGTGCGGGCCCCAGTCCAGGTGCCGGGGCAGAACCACGAGGCCGTCCGCCGACCCGCTCAGCTCCGCGAGCGAGCCAGGCAGGGTGTACGGCCGAAGCTGTGCGTACCTGCTGCTCATGCTCACCGGCATGCCCGAAACCGGGGCCCTGCGGTACGCATACCCGCGAGGGCGGCGCTCCCGGGAGCCCGCCGAGGCAGGGCACGTGGCACGCCTGCCTCCGCGTTCCCAGCATCTGCCCTGGCTGGGCCCGGGGCGTTTCGCCTCCCGCGAGCGCTGGCGATTAAGATTCCATCCCCTGCTGGATGGGCGCGGCAGCCACACGCGAGAGGCGGAGTGAGCGTCTCGGCCAGATTCCTGGTCAGGCCGGCGTGGCTCTCCGCGCGGTGTCCCCATTCGCGCCCGAGTCCGTTCCTGGGTGGCTTGAGGCCCTCTTTGCCGGCCGACAAGAGGCGGCGCAGAGCGTCAGCGCGCCGCACATAGCGCCGACTCTCCACGTAACGCGCACGGGCAGCGTGTCCAATTTGCGCCTTGCGTGCCTCTGACCTGCGGGTTTCTTTGACGTGTTTTTGATAGATCTTATTTCGATGACCCACCACGTGGAGTGCGTCGCGATCCTTGAACCGATCCGCGACGACGCCTGACCTGGGGTTTCAGTAGGAAACGTCGCGGTCTTCGCCACAGTCGGAAGCCCGTCGTCGCTCCCGTCCCGTCCAGGGACGCGACGGGACCGGGTGTTGGCCACAGCGAGGCCCTGGACGTCCAGGAGAGGCCGACAGCGGCCCGCGAAGCCGATCTCCCGGTGGCCACCTTCGGAGTGCCAAAGACAGCCGGTTCTCGGTGGCCTGCTGCCGAGACGACCCACCGGCCTCCTCGGGCCGGTGGGTCGTCTTTCGTTCGACCTTCCGCACGCCGGCGCAGTCTGCCTCACGGGGCGAGGAACGGGCTCGGTACGCCATGCCAGGAGACCCGCAGGACCTCGCGTGCGCGAGTGCAGGCGACGAAGAGAAGACTCAACTCGCTGAGGAGGTCTTCCCGGTGTTGCCGGGGGTCCACTTCTGCGGGCGTCAGAGCCGAGGGCAGAGGGACGATGCTGTCGTTCACTCCGGCCACAGCGACGAAACGGAACTCCAGCCCCTTCATACGGTGCATGGTTCCGATGCAGACGCCGTTGCCGGACGCCTGGGCCGTGCCGAGGAGGCGAACGGGCAGATCGGCTTGTTCCAGCGCGTGCGCGATCTCCTTGCCCAGTTGCAGGTACCGGACGGCCACCCCGATCTCGCTGGGTGCCACACCGTCGTCCACCCACTGGGCGATGCACGACGTGAGGTCCGCGATCTCTTCGGCCCTGTCGGCCGATGCCCTCAGCTCGGGGTGCCCGCCATTCAGCACGGACCGGTAACCCGTGAGCGATTCGGTTCCGCCGTCCATGTCGTCCAGGCTCTCCCCGTTCAGCAGGGAAGCCGACCACTGCAGGATCTGGTGTGTGGTGCGGTAGTTGATGCGCAGCCGGTGGGATCTGCCGCTCACGTTCACGCCGAGGCTGCGCAGTGACACCTTGTTGCCGTAGATGCGTTGGTGCGTGTCGCCGGCGATGAACAGATCGTCAGGCCCGGGTGTGACCGATGCCCGCAGCAAGCGCCACTGCGCCGGGTGGAGGTCCTGGGCCTCGTCGATCACCACGTGGCGGAACGGGCGGTCGGTGCGCGGCTCCAGCAGCCGGGCGGCCTCGGCGCACACCTGCAGGAAGGTCCACTCGCCGGCCTGGCGCAGTTCCCGTGTGAACCCCTCGACGGCTCGCCAGACCTGGGCGCGCCGCAGCGGGCTCAGCGCGGTGCCCCGGCCGGTGCGTGACGCCTTGAGGTAGGCCTCGGGTGAGCGCAGGTCCTGGGCCAGGACGACCTGTCGCCATTCCTGGTCGAGGAAGATGTCGCTGTAGTCGAGCCCGAGTCTGCGGGCGAGGGCGTTCCAGCGGGAGTTGATCTCCTTCTGGCTGGTCAAGATGGTCAGCGGGCCGCCCCGGTCCTCGCGCACGAGCTGGTTGGCGAGGGCGTCGACATTGACGACACGGATCTTCGCGCGCAGCGCCTCGTCCGGGATGAGCAGTTCGAGTCCGTGGCGCAGATCGGCTGCGAGATTCCTGGTGAAGGTCGTGAGCAGCACCGATTCGTCGGGTGCGTCGTCCGGCAACTGTTGCGCCAGATGGAGAGCACGGTGCAGGGCTACCACGGTCTTGCCCGTCCCGGGGCCGCCGGTCACCCGGGCAGGCCCGTTGTAGGACGCGTGGTACGCGATGCGCCGCTGACTGGGGTGCAGAAAGACCCGCCACGCATCGAACGGGCGGGACAGGACGTCCAGGAGCTCCTCGGGCCCGGAGAGCAGGGCGATGCGCCCCTGCGAGCGGGCCATGGCGGCGGTGAGTTCGTCCTCGGCCGCCGTCTGCTGCGCCGCGGTGGCGGCGGCCCGCTCGGCGTGCACGGCCACGGATTCGCGCCAGACGTCCTCAGGAGTCAGCCCTGCGGCCAGGCCGGCGAGTACGTCGTACTGCTGCTCGGGAAGGATCTTGCGGAGCGCGTCGAGATGGGTCTCGGTGCTGAGGTTCCTCACGAGAGGGAGCAGATCGGGGTCGATGCCGAGGCGTGTCAGCTCCTTGTCCGCGACCTCGCTGAAGAGCCGGCTTTCCATCGCGGTCGGGGCGTGGTGCACGTCGGCGGCGGCTTGCTCCAATGCGATGTCGTCGCGCAGTTCGATGCCCTGGGTCGCAGAGTTGACGGATGCCCGATGGCTCAGTGCCCAGGCGATGGCGTCGTCGTGCGCCATGACCTTCAGGAGAAGGAAGCTGTCTCCGGAGTCGGGTGCGAGAACGACGCCGCGCATGAACTTGCCGACGCGGATGGTGCGGATCCGCGAGTCTCGGGGATTCTCCAGTTTTTCCAGGTGAAGCCCGGCATGGCGGTGTTCGCGGAATTTGGCGAAGACCTCGTGGACCCGTTTCTGGACGGGCTTCTCCAGCTTGGCGAACTCCAGGAGGAAGTCCTTGTGGATTCCGAGTGTCGCCATGTGTGCCCCCGGGTCGTGCGTATGCCGACGTTTCGACTGATCACCGTACGGTACGGGGCGACAATGGCTGGTCGAAGTCGAGGGGTTGGGGGAGAGGACGGTCATGCA
The DNA here is from genome assembly GCF_040636955.1 of Streptomyces sp. NPDC032472. NCBI lineage: Bacteria > Bacillati > Actinomycetota > Actinomycetes > Kitasatosporales > Streptomycetaceae > Streptomyces > Streptomyces sp. NPDC032472. The sequence goes on along the minus strand of NZ_JBEZVK010000009.1, from coordinate 150,135 downwards.
CGCTCAGGAGACCACATTCAGCAAGCTGGTCCAGGGGGAGCAGCAGTTCCAGGTGCCGCTCTACCAGCGCACCTACAGCTGGCAGCGCGACGAGCTGCGCCAGTTGTGGGACGACGTGCAGGAGCTGGTCGAGGACCGGCAGGATGGGCGGCCCGGCTCGGTCCACTTCCTCGGTTCGGTCGTGCTGGCGCCCGAGCGCGTCGTCGCCGGCGGGATGCAGCGCTGGCTCGTCGTCGACGGTCAGCAGCGGATGACCACCCTGATGCTCGCGTTCACGGCTCTGCGGGACCACCACCGGGACCGGGGCTCGGCGAAAAAGGCTGCCCGGATCAACGACCTCATCCTGGTCAACACGTATCAGGACGGATACGACGGATATCGGCTGCTGCCGACGCAGGCGGACCGTGAGGCGTACACGGCCTGCGTGGACAGCCTCCCGAAGGCCGGCGGCGCCGGAAACGTGGGCGCTGCCTACCGCTTCTTCGTCGCTGCCCTGGCCGACGGTGCCGAGAGTGGTGGTGAGGCCTGGGTGGACGCGGTCGAGTCCGTCCTCGGCGACTGCCTCTCGATCGTGGCGATCACCGCCGCCGAGGGTGACAACGTCTATCGCATCTTCGAGTCCATCAACAACACCGGCGTGGGGCTCAGCCAGAGCGACCTGCTGCGCAACTACCTCTTCATGTGTCTGCCGAGCAGGGGCGAGGACGTCTACCGCAAGCGGTGGCTCCCCATGCAGGAGCTGCTCGGCCCCGCCCATCTGGAGCTGCTGGTGTGGCTGGACCTCGTCGTCGGAGGGAACAGCCGGGCCCGGCAGAGCGAGATCTACCGGGATCAGAAGAAGCGCCTGGAGCCGCTGAGCGGGGACGAGGCGGCGCTGGAAGCCGAGATTGCCCGGTTCTCCCGGCGTGCCGACCGTCTCATGCGGATCCTGGAGCCCGAGAGGGAAGGCGATCCCGGGCTGCGGGCGGTACTGGAGCGCCTGTCGCGTTGGGGCGGCCAGACGCACTACCCGCTGGCCCTGCACCTCCTGGACCTCGTGGACGAGGGCCGGACCACGGCCTCGGAGGCGGCGGACGCGCTCGCCTTCGCGGAGAGCTACATGGTGCGGCGCCTCTTCGCGGGCCTGTCCACGACGGGCAGCAACCGGGTGTTCATGGAACTCCCCAAGGAACTGGACAAGGACGGCTCCCCGGCGGAGGCGGTACGCCGGTTCCTTTCGCGCCCCCGTACGGGCGCCCGTGTATGGCCGGGCGACGACGCGGTCCGCGAAGCCGTCCGCACCCGCCCCTTCTACAAGACCGGACGCAGCAACCAGCGCTTCCAGATCCTGCGCAGACTGGAGGAGAGCTACGGTTCGAGCGAGCCCGTCGACTACGACAAGGCGCCGCTCACCGTCGAACACGTCCTGCCCCAGAGCCCGGCCCAGCAGTGGTTCGACCTGCTGGCCGAGGAGGCCGCAGACGGCGAGAGCCCCCAGGAGATCCACAACCTGCTCGTGCACACCCTCGGAAACCTCACTCTCTCGGGTGAGAACGCACGGCTCTCCAACCACCCCTTCCACCGCAAGCAGGAGCTGCTCGACTCCAGTGCGCTGCGGATGAACCAGGAGATCGCCGCACAGGAGCGCTGGGGCCGCAGGGAGATCCTCGCCAGGGCCGAGGACCTGGCCGACCGGGCCGTGAGGCTGTGGCCCGGGCCTTTGGAGGGAGTCGTGCAGTCGGACGACGAGTGGGCGGGCTGGCGGGAGTTGCGGGAGATCCTGCTCGCCGTGCCGGCCGGGACCTGGACCTCGTACGGTGAACTGGCCGCACTCATCGGTACCAGTGCCATTGCGGTGGGCAACCACGTGGCGGCCAGGCCGGGACTGCACTGCGCCTACCGCGTGCTGACCGCCGACGGCCGCATCGCGGGCGGATTCCGGTGGACCGACGACCGCCACGGCGGGGATCCCAAGGCCGTCCTGGAGGCCGAGGGCGTGCCCTTCGACGGAAACGGCCGCGCCTCCAAGGCCCATCGGTTGAGCAGCACCGACCTGGCCGTCCTGGTGGGCAGGGAGCTGCCGGAGGAGACCCCGGCGGCGTCGGCCGTATCGCAGACCGGCGGCGACGAGGCCGGCACCCGCTTCGAAACGCTGCTGCATGCGAACCAGACGCCGGCCGTCGCCGAAGGCGTCCTGGCAGCACTCCGCTTCTGGGAGGAGCAGGGCGGCCACCGGGTCTACGGCAAGGCGAACGAGACCAGCTGCTTCCCGACCGTTGACACGGGCGGGCCGGGCTCGCCGCGTGCTCTGTGGCCGATCGGCATCTACCCGGTGACCGGGACGGCGGAGGTCGTCTTCCAGTACCTCAAGCGACGCCCGCCGTTCGACGACGAGCCGCTGCGCCGCGCCCTGATGGAACGGTTCAACGCCATCGACGGTATCGACCTCGCCGAGGCCAAGCTCGATCTGCGTCCCTCCTTCCCGCTGGAGGTCTTCGCCGCGCACCCCGAAGAGATCCGTTCGGTACTGGAGTGGTTCATCCACGAGGTCGCTTTGGCAGAAGCCCGGCGCCCGATCGACGATGACGCCTCGGCGGTGTTCTGACACTGCGGCGGACGGACGTGCTCAGCTGGCCGGTTCCGGCCCTTACCGGAAGATCACTGCTCGGGTAACCTGCCCGGGCAGTGATCGGTGTCACTCCGGACGTGGGTGCGTGGCGGGTGGCCTGCGACCGGAGCACGGGGGCGCATGGAGCTCAACAACCACCAGGGCTGGTACGGAGAGACCTTCGTGGCCGCGATCGCCGCGGCGGCCGGATTCCAGGTGGCTGTGCCCTATCCGGACATCGGCAAGGACCTGATCCTGGGCCGGGACCACGAGGAGCCCGAGCTCGATGTCCAGATCGCGCTCCAGGTGAAGACGCGCCGGGTCGAGGGCCTCGAGGACACCGACACCGGGTTCAAGGTCACGCTCTCGGTCGCGCAGTTCAAGCGCCTCCGCGGCAAGCGGCAGGTGCCCGTCTACCTGGTTGTCGTGCTGGTGCCCACGGACCCGGCGGACTACATCCACACGGATGAGAACGCCCTCGTCCTGCGCCGCTGCGCGTACTGGGTCTCGCTCGAACACCACGTCCCCGCACAGGCCGGCCGGGACAGCGTCACTGTCACTGTTCCGCGCGACAATCTGCTCACGGTCGACGCTCTGCACGAGTTCTTTTCCCGGGCGTGTGAGGAGGTGCCCGCACCATGACCGCGATCGGCGTACCCGAGGACGAGCTGGAGCGGCTGCGACCGCAAGACGTCGCGTACTACCTCCGCAGCAGAGGTTGGCAGGAGGCAGGCCAGGTCCGCTACAGCCGCCGCTGGGAAAGGGACTGGGCCGGGCGGGCGCGGCGACTGCTGCTGCCCATGGACACCGATCTGGCGGACTTCACGGACCGTATGGCGGATCTCGTCGGCGCGCTCGCCGAGCTGGAGGCTCGGCCGCCGACGGCCGTTCTCCAGGATCTGCGGGCGACCGGTCTCGATGTCCAATACATCAGGACCATGCCCGGCACACCGTCCGGCACGATCCCGGTTCAGGCGGGAGTGCTCGCCGTGACCAGTGCCCGGGACCTGCTGATGGCGGCGGCCTGCCACACCATCGAGCCAAGGCTCGTCCAACCGCGCCGGAAGCCTCGCGCGGCACGCGACTTCGTGGACAGTGCCCGCTTCGGACCCACCGCGGCGGGCAGCTACATCCTGAGCGTGCAGGTGCCGCTGCCGGAGCGGAACGTACAGCCGTCGCTCTTCGGCGACGACCCGGAGCCCTTCGCACGGAGCGTCTCGCGCAGGATGTACCAGGCAGTGGCGGCGGCCCGCACAGCGGCCGAGTACGCGATGGATGCAGATGACTCGGCGCCCTTCGCGGATGCCGTCGTCGACGGCGTCTCCGCGGACCTGTGTGAGGCGCTCGCGGGCCTCGGCGGGCACGACGGCCGGGCCACGAGCACCGTGCATGCCTTCTCGATCGACTTCGCATGGTCGCCGAGGTGGCGCGTACCGCCCATGGAAACCGTGGCTGCGTTCACTCCCCGCCTGGTCCATGTCCTCCGCGAAGGGGCGCAGGACCTGCGCCAGCAGGAGCCGGAGCCCGGCGTAACCGTGATCGGCCGCTCGACCAAACTCAAGCGCGCCGCGGAGTTCGGTCCCGGCGAGGTGACGGTGGAGGCGGTCGTACTCGGTGTGGCGGGGAAGATCGGCCCGAAGCGCCAGATCCATGTGACCTTGGCTGAGGACGAGTACACCCGTGCCACCGATGCGCATGCACAGGGGAGGACCCTCAAGATCGAAGGCGATCTCGCGCGCCGGGGCACCTATTACGAGCTGACCCGCGTCACCGCCTTCGACGTGCTGTAACGGCCAGGCCGCAGCCGGTGCACCGAAGTTCCACGAGCATGGCAGGGCGGCCTTTCGTACGTGTTTGAATGACTGTGTTTGACGTGAATCGCCCTGGCGGGGCGGTATGGAGGGGCGGAGACCCGATGACGACGCCGACCACCGACCTGGCGGGTGTGGCGCAGCGGGCGGTACGCCGCCGTGCCGCCGCGCAGGACCACACTGCCGTCCCCGAGATCAGCGATCTCGTCGAGGTGCGCGGGCAGCGCTGGGTCGTGGCCGATGTCGATCACGGCACGGGATCCCCGGCGATCAGCGCGCCCGGTACCCTCGTCACGCTCAACAGCGTCGAGGACGGCCGCTACAACGACACCCTCACGGTCATCTGGGAGATCGAACCGGGCCGCCGCCGACTCCCCGCCGGCTCCCTCCCCGAGGTCACCGCGCACCACTTCGACCCGCCGGAGCGCCTGGCCGCCTTCCTGGACGCCGTCAGGTGGTCCGCAGTCACCTCGGCCGACGTACGCACCCTCCAGGCGCCCTTCCGCTCCGGCGTCGCCGTCGAGCCGTACCAGCTCGAACCCGTCTCCCGGGCCGTGGCCGCGCCCCGTGTGAACCTGCTCCTCGCGGACGACGTCGGCCTCGGCAAGACCATCGAGGCGGGCCTGGTCGCGCTGGAGCTGATCCTCCGCAACCGCGCCCACAAGATCATGATCGTCTGCCCGGCCGGCCTCACCGTGAAATGGCGCGACGAGATGTCCGAGAAGTTCGGCCTCGACTTCACGATCATCGACTCCGAGCGGGCCGCCGAGGTCCGCCGCAGCCACGGCAGCGCCGCGAACCCCTTCAACATCCATCCGCGCAGCATCGTGAGCCTGCCCTGGCTGCGCGGCCCGAAGGCCCAGCGGCTGCTCGCCGAGGTGCTGCCCGCCCAGGACGCCGAGGCGATCGTCCCCGGCAAGCGGGCCTTCGACCTGCTCATCCTCGACGAGGCCCACCACGTGGCGCCGTCAGCGCCCAAGCAGTACTACCCCGTCGACTCCCAGCAGACGAAGCTGATCCGCCGGCTCGCCCCGCACTTCGAGCACCGGCTGTTCCTGTCGGCCACCCCGCACAACGGCTACCAGCAGTCGTACACGGCCCTCCTGGAGATCATCGACAACCAGCGCTTCGCACGCGGCGTCGAGCCGGATCCGCAGGCCGTCGAGGACACCGTCGTCCGCCGCCTCAAGACCGACATCCGCGACCCGGAGACCGGCGAGCGGCGCTTCCTGGAGCGCCGCACCACCTCGCTGCCCGTCGAGTACACCGAGGACGAGCGCCGCATCCACGCCCTGCTCAAGGAGTACGCCCAGCTCCGCCGGGCCAAGCTCGGCACCCGGTTCAAGGGCGGCCGCAAGGCGGCCGACCTGGTCACCCTGCTGCTCAAGAAGCGGCTGTTCTCCTCGCCCGACGCCTTCGCCCGCACCATCGAGGTCTACCTGGAGACCCTGCGGACCAAGAAGCAGCAGGCGGCCGAAGAGGTCGAGGACTGGCAGGAGACCTTCTTCGACGACTACGCAGACTACGACGACGAACCCCTCGCCGAGGCCGAGGACGACGCCATCGCCCGAGCCACCACCCTCCAGCCCAGCACGGACGGCGACGAGTCCGCCCTGCTGGAGCAGATGCGCGACTGGGCCCAGCGCCACCAGGCGCAGGCCGACTCCAAGGCCCGCGAACTCATCACCTACCTCAAGGCCAACTGCCTGGCCGAGGGCGGTCACTGGCTCAACGAGCGCGTGGTCGTCTTCACCGAGTACCGCGACACCCAGATCTGGCTCCAGAACCTGCTGCGCGACCACGGACTCGGCGGCGACCGCGTCGCCCTCCTGCACGGCGGTCTGAACGCCAGGGATCGGGAAGATCTGCGCCTCGCGTTCCAGGCCGATCCCACCGAGAACCCCGTACGCATCCTGCTGGCCACCGACGCGGCCAGCGAGGGCATCGACCTCCAGCGGCACTGCCACCGGCTGGTCAACTACGACATCCCCTTCAACCCCAACAAGCTCGAACAGCGCATCGGCCGCATCGACCGCTACGGCCAGCGCACCGCCCCCGAGGTCGTGCACTTCGTCGGCAGCGGCTACGAGAAGAGCACCGACACCTACGAGGCCGACCTCGAATTCCTGGCCCGCGTGGCGGTCAAGGTCGCCCGAATGGAAGAGGACCTCGGCAAGGTGAACGCCGTCCTCGCCGACGCCGTACAGCGCCGGATGACCGGCGACCTCGGCACCGATTTCGACGTGGAGCGCGCCGAGGTCTACGCCGGCCGCAAGGCCAGGAAGAACGGCGGGAACGTCGCCGCCGAGCGCGACGCCCAGGCACAGGCCCAGCGCCTGAGCGAGCAGGTCGCGGGCGCGGTGGCCACTCTCGGCATCACCCCCGAACGGGTCGCCCGCGTGGTCTCCACCGCGCTGCCGCTCGCCCGTCAGCAGGACATCCGGCCCGTCCTCGACGACAAGGACGGGGCCGAGGGCTTCTACGAGGTCCCCACCCTCACCGGTTCCTGGGAGCGGGCCGCCCACGGCCTCGCCGACAAGCTGCGCCCCGAGATCCAGCGCCCGATCACCTTCGCGGCGGCGGGCCTCAAGGACCGCGACGGCAAGGAACGCGACGACGTCGTCCTCGCCCACCTCGGTCACCCACTCGTCGCCATGTCCACCCGGCTGCTGCGCGCCGCCGTGTGGAACAAGGAACAGACGGGCCTGGCCCGCGTCAGTGCCGTGATCAGCGACCACCCGGAGCTGGAGACCACCCTCGTCGGCGGCTTCGCCCGCTTCGTCCTCGTGGGCGCCGACGGCGTGCGGCTGCACGAGGAGGTCCTCCAGGCCGGCGGTTGGCTCCGCGCGGCGGAGGGCACCGGCCAGCCTCGCTTCAGCCGCCTGGAGAAGGTCACCACGGTCCGCGAGATCCTCGACGACGCCTTCGCCGACCACGCCACCCAGGCCGCCCCGCTCCTGCGCGGCAAGCTTGCCGATGCCTGGCCGCACGTCAGCGAGGGCCTGGTCTCGGCGCTGGAGTGGCGGGCCCGCAATCGCCAGACCGCACTGGAGACCCGCCTGGAGACCCGCCGCCGCGACGAGGCCGAGCGGATCACCGCCCAGATCGACCGCTTCCGCGAATCCCTGCGCCGGGCCATCGGCAACCCCGCGGAGCAGGAGGAGGAAGGCCAGCTGGAGCTGGCCTTCGACGAGGTCGAGCAGCAGCGTCGGGACCGGGAGAACTGGGAACAGCGCCGGGACGCCCTGGAGAGCGAGAAGCAGCGCGAGCTCGCCGCCATCGCCGCCCGGTACGACCGGCCCAAGGCCCTGCTGTTCCCCGTCGCCGTCGTCTTCGTCGTTCCCCGCCGGGAGGCCGTGAAGTGAGCACCACCCACCGTACGAACATCGGCCGCGGACGGACCCGGAGCGGAGCCCCCGCCCCCGACGGCCGACAGGACCACCTGGACTGGCTCAGCCTGGTCGACGTATCCGGCCCCTTCCTGACCCTGCCCGTCCTGCTCAAGACCTGGCCGCAGCTCGACTCCATCGACAAGCCGCTGCGGGCCCGGCTTCGCTACGAGCACGGCGTTTGGCAGTCCGACCCGGCGGCCGGGCAGAAGGCCTGGACGGACTTCGTCCTGAACGAGCTCCTGGGCTGGGGCGACGCGATGCGCGAGGGCACGGAGCTGTCCGAGGCGCTTGCCGTGGACGTCCCCGAGCACGACGAGCGGATCGCCCCCACCTTCGCCCTACTCGAACCGGGCAGCACCGCCGAGGACACGGCCGGTCTGGTCGCGGACTGCGCGATCCTCGGCATGACCGTCCCCGCGGGCCGGCACCCGTCCCAGCGCGTCCCCGGCTCGGCCTGGGCGGCGACCCCCGTCGACCGCATGGCCCACCTGTGCCGCCACCACGGGGTGGAGCTCGGTCTGGTGACGGACGGCCGCTGGTGGACCCTGGTGTGGGCGCCGCGCGGCGGTGTCACCACGTCGGCGCTCTTCGACACGGTCGCCTGGACCGAGCCGGTCGAGCGGGTCGTCGTACGCGCCTTCCTGTCGCTGCTCAGCCGTCGCCGGTTCTTCGCCGTCGAGGACGCCGAGACGCTGCTGCCGCTGCTCAAGGAGTCCCTGGACAGCCAGGAGGATGTCACCGACGCCCTCGGCGTACAGGTCCGCCAGGCCGTCGAACTGCTGGTGGAGGCCATCGGCCGCGCCGACGTCGCCGAGCGCGCGCGGGGCGGCAAGGGCCTCGTTGACGTACCGGCCCAGGACGTCTACCGGGGCGCCGTCGCCGTCATGATGCGGGTCGTCTTCCTCCTCTTCGCCGAGGAGCGCGGGCTGCTGCCGAGCGACAACGAGCTGTACGTGCAGGCATATTCGGCGGGGCGGCTGTGCCAGGAGCTGGAGGACCGGGCCCGGGAGACCACCGAGGACGACCTGGAGCAGACCGGGGTGGGCTGGCACCGGCTCATCGCGCTCTTCAACGCGGTGTACGGGGGAGTGGACCACCCGGCGCTGCGGATGCACGCGTACGACGGCTCGATCTTCGACCCGAACGCCTTCCCGTGGCTGGAGGGCCGGGGCACGGCTGAGGGCGACCCGACGGACCCGCTGCCGATCGACGACCGGACCGTCCTGCACATGCTCCAGTCGGTGCAGCACGTCTGGATCGGCACGGGCAAGAAGCGGGAACGCCGCCGGCTGACCTTCCGGACGCTGGACGTCGAGCAGATCGGTTACGTGTACGAGGGTCTTCTGTCCTACCAGGGCCGCCGGGCGGAGGACACCATCGTGGGCCTCGTCGGCAAGGCGGGCCTGGAGGCGGAGGTGCTGCTGACCCGGCTGGAGGCGCTGGCCCGTACGGAGGGCGAGGGGCTGGGCGCGGCGCTGGCGGAGGAGTACAACAAGACGACGGGACTGGGCAGTCCGGCCAAGGTGACGAAGCTGCTGGAGCCGCTGAGTGATGTGGAGCGCGCTGCGGCGCGGAGCAAGCTGCTGGCGGCGACGGGCAGCGATGCCGAACTGACCGAGCGGCTTCTGCCGTTCTACCGCCTTATCCGCCGTGACCTGCGTGACCTGCCGGTCGTGATCGGCGCGGGCGGGCTGTACGTCACGGAGTCCTCGCTCCGGAAGAACACCGGGACGCACTACACCCCGAAGTCCCTGGCCCAGCAGGTCGCGGACGGCGCGCTGGAGCCTCTGGTCTACGAGTACGGCCCGCTCCAGACGGCGGACCGCACCCAGTGGCGCCCCAAGACGGCGGACGAGATCCTGAAGCTGAAGGTCGCGGACATCGCGATGGGCTCGGCGGCGTTCCTGGTGGCGGCCTGCCGTTACCTGGCGGGCGCGCTGGTGGAGGCGTGGAGCCGGGAGGGCGACGCGCGGGCGGTGAAGTATGTGGCGGCGGCGGACTCGCTGTCGGCGTCGGCGGTGGAGGCCGAGGCCGAGCCGGTGATGGTGGAGGCGCGTCGGCAGATCATCGAGCACTGCCTGTACGGCGTGGACATCAACCCGATGGCCGTGGAGATGGCGAAGCTGTCGCTGTGGCTGGTCTCAATGGACCGGGACCGACCGTTCACGTTCCTGGACGACCGCCTGGTGGCGGGGGACTCGCTGCTGGGCATCACGTCGGTGGAGCAACTGGAGGCGATGCACCTGGATCCGGTGCGGGGGCGTCGGATTCACGGGGGCGGCATCGACTTCACGGGTGGTGTCCGGCAGATCATCGCGGAAGTCGCGGAGGAGCGCCGCAAGCTGGCCGGCATCCCGGGCACGGGGCTGGAGGAGCTGGAGCTGAAGCGCGCCATGCTGGCCTCCGTGAGGGAGAAGACCCGCCAGGCGAGCGTCTTCGCTGACTTGGTTGTGGGAGCGGCGCTGGCAGGTGCGGGGCGGGCCGAGAAGGATCAGGACCAACTGTCGTTCGCGGCAGTGACGGCAGCGCACGCGGTGTCCGATGCGGCGGACGACGAGGAGCTGGCGGCTGCTGAGCTGCGGCGGGCCGAGACGCTGGCGCGGGGGTGGCTGGCCACCGGGAAGCCGGCGGGGGCGTTCGAGCGCGAGCCGGTGCATTTGCCGCTGGTGTTCCCGGAGGTCTGGGACGAGCGGGGCGGGTTTGACGCGGTGGTGGGTAATCCACCGTTCCTCGGGGGCAAGAAGCTAACCGGTCCCTTTGGGGTTGCTTACCGTGAGTACCTAGTTAACGGGTTGGGAAGAGGAGCTCGGGGCAACGCCGACCTGGTGGCGTATTTTCTTCTGCGTGCGCACGATTTGTTGAATGCCACGGGCCAGACAGGTGTGATCGCTACGAATACCCTTGCTCAAGGGGACTCTCGCGAGGTGGGTCTCGATCAGCTGGTCGCTGGCGGCACGGAGATTCGACAGACCGTGAAAAGTGCTCCTTGGCCTTCGCGTAGTGCTGTACTTGAATACTGTGCGGTCTGGACGAGTCAAGCTCCGGTTGCGGACGGTGCGCCACGAGTAGCTGACGGTGTGCCGGTGAGGGGAATTAACTCATCGTTGGACTCTGCTTCTCGGGTAGCAGGGTCAGCCAAGCGGCTGATAGGGAGTTCAGGGGTCGCGTTCATTGGGTCCTACGTTCTTGGGCTTGGTTTCATGGTGGAACCGGACGCGGCTCAGGGGTTGATCGCAAAGGATGAGCGATACCGTGACGTGCTGTTTCCCTACCTCAATGGACATGACCTCAACTCCAGCCCGGACGGCTCTGCAAGCCGGTGGGTGATCAACTTCCACGATTGGAGCGAGGAGCGCGCGAAGCTATATCCGGAGGCGTATAAGCAGGTTCTACAGCGGGTGAAGCCCGAGCGTAGCGGGAAGGACCCTCGAACCTATGCCGGCCTCATGGACCGCTGGTGGCTGTACTGGCGACCTCGGGGTGAGCTACACGAAGCGATCCGAGGCATGGATCAGGTGCTTGCAATCACCTTGGTTAGCAAGGTTGTCATGCCTGTCATGGTCCCTACGGGGCAGGTCTTTTCCCATATGCTTGGCGTGTTCGCCACTGACGATGTCGGAGCATTGGCACTTCTGAGTAGCGCACCCCACTATTGGTGGGCCATAAGTCGAGCTTCCACTATGAAGGGAGACTTGCGCTACACGCCATCCGACGTATTTGAGACCTTCCCGCGGCCGGAAATGAGTAGCGAGCTCAGGGGCATTGGCTACCGGCTTGACATCCGACGTCGGGAGATCATGCTTGACCGAGGCGGCTTGACGGCCACCTACAACCTCGTCCACGACGAAGCCTGCACAGACTCGGACATTGCCGAAATGCGCGAGATTCACCGTGCCATCGACGAGGAGGTCGCACGCGCCTACGGCTGGGACGACCTCCTGAGTCAGCCCGGCGGCCTCGACCACGGGTTCCACGACACCCGGCAGGGGCCCCGCTACACCGTCGGGCCGGTGGTCCGGCAGGAGATTCTTGACCGGCTGCTTGAAGAGAACCAGCGGCGTTACGCGGCCGAAGTCGCCGCCGGTCTGCATGACAAGAAGGGCGCCAAGAAGAAGGCGGCCCCCGCTCAGCGGAAGTCGAAGCCTCCGGAGGAGGAGCCGCCGAGCCTGTTCTGAGTGTGAGGACGGGGGAGCGGTGGGCCGGTCAGCGCCAGTGGCGTACCGGTCCGCCGCCGGCGTTCCGATCGCGGGAAACCTTGATCGCGACCCACGGGCCCAGAACGAAGACGTTCCCGTCCTCGAACTCCAGCCGTTTCCGCCGCCCCCGCAACTCCCTTACATCCCGCACCCGGTGCGGGATGCCGCCCACGGCGATCACATCCCCTCGCCGCACCCCATCGGGCATGACCTCTAAGGTCTGCATCACGCGCTGCATGCCCAGCCCCCTACCGCCGAGGCGCAAGGCTTCGCTTGTTGGCCTCGCGGACCTTGGCCAGTAGTGCCTCGCGGCGTACGGCGTCGGTCGCGACGTCTTCGCCCGAGTCGGCCTGCTCCTCCGGATCGGGTGCCGACTCCTCAGTCACTGGGCGCACTTCCTCAGGGCTGCTGCCAACTTCCACGCCACATCGGCCCGGCAGCATCCGAGTTCCACCAGCGGCGACAGGTACTCGCTCGTCAGGGACACCAGATCGCCACCGAGCGACGGCAGCACGACATCCACCCCCGCCAACGCCTCGCGCAGCTCGTCCCGTGCCGCCTCCGCCTCCCGCGCCTTCTCAGTCGCGCGCCCGCGCTTGCCCGCATCCATGTCCGCCGTCCTCCTTGCCGATCACTGTCTTTCCGTGATGAGCATGGAGGCGTAGCGCTACGCTCACCAGGGGTAACGGTTTTCGGAGCATCGGAACGAAAACGGGAGTCGCAAGTGCCCGCACCGAAAGAACTCGACCCGAGTACATCCCTGGCTGCGCTCTACGGCGTGAAGCTGCGCAAGCTCCGCATCCGCGCTGGGCTCACCCAGAAGCAGTTGGGCGAGAAGCTTCCGATCGCGCACAGCAGGATCGCTCAGTTCGAGCTGGGCAACGAGGTGCCTCCGGAGGATGTCAACGGCCGCTTGGACGAGTTGCTCGACGCAGACGGCGACTTGATCGACCTGTGGAGTCACGTCAAGCCGACGCCGCACCCGCAATACGCGCGCAGATTCATGGATCTTGAGCCCAAGGCCGTCAAGATGCTGAAGTTCCTGTCGCAGACTGTGCCTGGCCTGCTGCAGACAGAAGCGTACGCCCGGGCGCAGATGCGCATCGGAAACCCCCGAGACCCTGCCGCGCGGATTGAGGAGCGGGTGCGTGCCCGGCTGGGGCGGCAGTCGATCCTCCACAGCAGCCAGCCGCCACTGCTCTGGTGCATCCTAGATGAGGCTGTCCTGCGGCGGCCGATCGGAGGCCCGCTTGTGATGGCAGAGCAATTGGCCCACCTGATCGCCTGGGCCCAGACACCTCATGTGGTCGTGCAGATGCTGCCGTTCGCGGCGGGCGGCCACCCCATGCTCGCGGGATCGCTGACGGTCATGAGCTTCAGGCGCGGGCCTGACGTGGTCTACGTAGAGGGCTCCCGCACCGGCGAACTGGTGAAGGAGACGGAAGAGGTTGCCCAGTACGCCCTCACCTACGATCTGTTGCAGGCGAGCGCATTGTCACTGGACGAATCGCTGACCGCCATCCACGAGTTCATGGAGGGGTACCGAGCATGCGCACCACACGCATTGCGCTGAGCAAGGTCAGTTGGCGCAAGAGCACTTACAGCAGTGACGACGGCGGTGACTGCCTGGAGTTCGCCGACGACATCCCCGGCGCCGTGCCCGTCCGCGACAGCAAGGCGCCCGCCGGTCCCGTGGTCCTCTTCGGGGACGCCGCCTGGAGTGCCTTCGTTCAGCACGTCCGAGAGGCGTAGGGCGGTTCGCCGCCGGGGCGCGGATTCCTGGACCCCGGTGCGGCGCGCCGCCCTTCAAAGGAACGGGAGAGAACCCACCCAACCAAACCGGTGGTCCAACTCCCCTCGCTACACGATCGGGTGAAGGGCGCGACGCGCACCCTGACCGGTGGGGTACGGTCGGCCGCAACAACCTCACACATGCAGACGGCCCCCGACAGGACGGCAATCCTGGCGAGGGCCTGACCGATCCGGAAGAGCGAAGCTTCCCGATGGCTGATCCACAGTCTAACGCGGTCGCGCCCGCGCGCCCCGCGAATCCGATCCCCACGGACGCCCCCAGCGCCGGGGTGATCCACTTCCGTCACCGCCACACCGACCGGTTCACGGTTGTCGGCAACCACCTGGCCCAGCACCGGCAACTCTCCGCCGTCGCGATCGGGCTCGCCGTGTACATCCAGTCCGTTCCGGACGGTGTCAGCGTCACGGCCAAGGCCCTCACCCTCCGCTTCCGCGAAGGCGAGGTCACCATCCGTCGAGCCCTCAACGAGCTTGAGCAGGCCGGATATCTGGAGCGCCGGAGGATCCCGCTCGGTGGCGGCCGTTTCGCGACCCGCACCCTCGCCTACGACAAGCCCGGCTGTGGTGCAGAAGCACCTTCAGCCGCGCCGGTTCGGCAGGAACGAGCCGCGCCGCCCGAACCCGAGCCCGAGCCCGTCCCACCGCCGGCCGCGGGCCCGGCCTCGGACCTCCTGGCCCGGCTGCGGACCGTCGACGCCCGCCTCGTCCTCTCCGTGCGCGACGTCCAGCGGCTGACGCCCGCCGTCGAGGAATGGCTCGCTCGGCACGCCACCTCCGAGCAGATCACCCGTACCCTCACCGCCAACCTGCCGCCCGCACCGGTCCCCATCCACCACCCGCCCCGCTTCCTGGAGCACCGGCTCACAGCCCTCCTGCCGCCACCCCTCCCGGTGTCCGCTCCCGAGCCGCAACGCCCCCGCCCCGCACCCCTCATCACGTGCGACGGCTGCGAACGTGCCTTCCGCAGCCGCGTTCCCGACGCCCGGTGCGGGGACTGCGGCCCCGCGCCGGACCGGTCCGCGGCGTGAGCAATTGCGCCCGCTCCCGACAGATGTGGGCTTTGCCCTGGTCAGGGGGCGCGAGAAGGGTGATCATGGAGTGACTGTCAGTGGGGGCCCGTAACGTCGAGCGAGTCAGTCACCGACCGTGGCCGCATGCCCCCGTCTCTGGAGTGTCGCCCGACCATGACATCTGCCGCGCCGTACGCCTCCACTTCCCTGGCCGATCTCCTGCCCGCCGTGCGCTACGCCGATCCGCAACTGCTCGCCGCCCGGCTGGAGGACGTACGGCTGCCTCTCGGCTGGTGGCACGCAACCCCGTTGATGGAGATCGAGCGCGTCATCGGAGCCGAGGCGCTCAGTCACCAGGTGGCGCAGGCGTTGCGGTCGCTGTGGCCGCATGTGGAGCTCGGGGACGTGCTCCCCGTGCTGCGGCTGCTCGGTACCCCCGGGGCCGAGCCGGGGAAGACGGTGGCGCAGGTCGCCCGGGAGGCAGGGCCCGGCGTGGTGGACGGGGACCGGGTTCTTGCGGCGGCGTTCGGTTCGATCCTGGACCGGCTGCACCAGCGCGGCGTGCCCCGGGAGGAGAGCGAGGGCGCACGCGTACGGGATGCCGTGGCCGTGATCGCCCGGTGGCTGCCGGCGGACGCACCGGCCGAGGTACGTGCGGCGCTCGCCGTGCTCCAGGGGGTGGAGGAAGAGCCGGAGGACGGGCCGTCGCCGGTGTCGGTACCCGAGCCCGTCGAAGAGCAGGCGGCCGAGGATCAGCCCCCGGCCGCGGAAATTCCGGCGCCCCGCGAGGACTTCGAGGACCGCGACCCGGCCGAAGGCGACGAGGAGCCGCATGTCGGCGACGATGCGAGCCCGACGCCCGCCCCCGCGCTGATGGCAGAGCCGCTCGCCGCCTTCAAGCGACTGGTCGGCGGCTGGGACGAGCGCGCACTGGTGATCGCCGGACAGCGGATGTTCACCGACGAGCCGGTGAAGCTCCAGGTCCTGGGCGAGCGGTTCTCCGTCAGCCGGGAGCGGGTGCGGCAGCTGGAGCGCTCCGTGGCGGACTCCCTCAGGCAGTGGATGGTGGCCGACGCGGACGGCCGGGCCTTCGCCGGGCACCTGGCCGCCGTCGCCGAACAGCTCGGTACCGTGGGCCGGGTGGCCGAGGTGCACGCCCTGCACCCCGACCACGCCCGCCCCGTAGAGGTGGTGGGCGTCCCCCTCGGGGACATCGTGGCCCGGCTGCTGCCCGGAGGGACCCTCGACGGGACCTGGATCGTGCAGGGCGACGCAGCCGCACTGCGGGCGGTCATGCAGGAGGAGCTGCTCGCCGCCTGCGGGGACACCCCCTTGGCCTGGGACGACGCAGTGGCCCTCGGGCTGCGGTACGGAGTCCGGGGCGAGGTGCTCGCCGCCTGGGCGGCCGAGATCGGTCGCTTCCAGGTGCGGGAGGGGCGGCTGCTGTACTGGGGGCGTTCGCTCAACGACCGGGCCGCCGCGGTGCTCGGCCTGCAGGGGACGCCGATGTCCATGGAGGACATCCACGAGCAGCTCGCCGACGGCACCGCCATCAACAGCATGCGCAACCAGATCTGGACCGACGAACGCTTCATCCGGCTCGACCGGAACCTGTACGGACTGCGCGCGTGGGGCGGCGAGGAGTACCTCGGCATCCGGGAGATGATCGCCCGTGAGATCGCCAGCGCGGGTGGGGAAGCCGAGGTGAACGCGATCGCCGAGGCCATCAGCTCCCGGTTCGACGTGTCGGCGGCATCGGTCCGCACCAACCTCGGCGGACCCGGGTTCGCCCGCACCCGCCGCGGCTGGGTCCGCGTCGCCGACGAGCCGGGCGAGCAGGACGCGCCGTACGTGCCGCGCAACGACGTCGCCGCTACGCGACGCTGCTTCGTCGGAGCCGACGGACGCTGGTGGTACCGGATGGAAGTGACCGGCGACCATCTGCGCGGCTCCGGCTTCCCGGTGCCCGCAGGCTGGGCCGCCCACGTCGGAGCCGCCCCCCACCGCGAACCGGTCCCGCTGCGCCACGAGGCCGGAGAGACCTCACTCACCTGGCGAGCCCAGCCCACCTTCGGTTCGGTGAAGCCGCTGCTGGAGCACATCGGAGCGACCGTCGGCGAACAGGTCTTCCTCAACGTGACCGACGGCCGGCTCAACGCGCTGCGGCTGCCCGTACCGGGAGACGGACTCAGCCCCGAGGGCGGGGCTGCCCGGCTCACCGGCTGGACGGCCGCGGTGATCCCGGCGGAGGCGGTCGAGGTCATCGCCCGGCGCATCGGCATGGAGCCGGGCCAGGACGCTGCCGCCTTGCTGGAGCGACTGGCTGAGCGCGGCGACAAGGACATCGGTGAACTGCTCGAACAGGCCCTGTCCCGTGCGGTAACGGCATTCTGATGTCGAAGGCGCTCGCTAGCATCGGGTTCGTGACCGGCCGTCACGGTCCGGGCAGCGTCGGCCGCGCTGTGGGGAGGGGCTCGCGAGGGCACCGCGCGCAGGACGAAAGAGGGAGGCACTGATGGCGACGGGAAAGACCGTCGAAGTCCCGGGCAGCACGCGCGGATCGACGGAGGAGGACCTCCTCCAGCGGGTCCGCGAGGTGGCGCAGGAGTTCGTACCGGCGTCCTCGTACGAGATCCGGGACGACCTGGGCGAGCTCATCAGCCGGGACTTGCTCGGCCCGTGGGACGGACCGGACGAGGAGTTCGACCACCGGGCCGCCGGCCCCCGCGACCGGTATCTGGTCGGGCGCATCGGGCCGAAGCGCGCCCTCAGCACCACCCTCGCCGCCGCCGACGAGCAGCTCCTCGACGACTCCGACGGCGAGGGCGACGGTACCGACCAGGGGCTTCCGGAGCGGCTCACCACCCAGAACGCGGGGCGCATGTGGGCCTCGTCGATGGGCCTGATGTTCGCCGTCCCGGCGACGGACGACGCGGCAGCGGTTGCCGTGCGGGTCCGCTGGGGGCAGTACCACCGTGCGCAGGTCCTGGGTGACGACGGCGTTGCACGTGCCACCTGGACCCGGGAGCAGGTGGAGAAGCTCGTCACCGTCCCGGTCGACGGAGTGCCCCGCCAGGTGCTGCCGCTCACCGCCGACCAGGAGGACGCCCCCGGTGTCCGGCTGGTCGCCGAGGTGCGCAACCGGCCGGGGGCTGCCGGGCCGAGCCGAGTCGTCGAACTGTCCCTCGTGAACGCGCAGGACGAACCCCAGCAGGCCAAGGACGCGGCCTGGCTGTTCCAGGCCGAACTGCACGTCACCGCCACCGACGGCAAGGCCCCGGTCTTCCTGCCGATCTCCGACCCGCTGGACGAGGCAGAGAAAGCCGCCCAGGACGCGCTCGGAGCGGCCGACCTGGAGGAGCAGCACCTGACGCTGCTCTACCGCAACCACCTGAAGCACGCGGCGGGCCGAAACGTGGCCGTTGCGGTCACCATCGACAAGGGGGAGCGCAGGGCCCACGCCCTCACGACCACCTGGCTGCCGGTCCACGACGTGCCGGCCACGATCGCCCCGTCCGGGGCGGAATCGCAGCACCTCGACGGCATCGAGCTGTCCATGGACGAGCTCGCCGTGCTCCCCCCGTCCGCGCTGAGCGACGCGCTGGCTCCGCTCGCCAACGGTTACAGCGCCTGGCTCGACGAGCGGGAGGCGCAGGCAGAGCAGCTGGCCGGGGCGCTGCGCACCAGTGCCCTCGACGCGGTGAGCCGGGCCCGTGACGTCGCCGTCCGGATCACCCTCGGCGTGGACGCCCTCTCGAACCCCGAACGCCCCGAGGTGCTGGAAGCGTTCCGCTTCGCCAACCGGGCGATGGCCCTCCAGCGGCGACACACCGCCATCGCGGCCCTGCGGGAGCGGGAGGGCCTCACGTTCCAGGAGGCCAAGAAGCGCATCGACGCCGAGGGGGCGGAGGCCGCGTCGTGGCGTCCGTTCCAGCTGGCCTTCGTCCTCCTCAACCTCCGGGCGCTCGCCGACCCGACGCTGAAGGAACGCGAGGCGGGCCCGGACGGCATCGTCGACCTGCTGTTCTTCCCCACCGGCGGTGGCAAGACCGAGGCCTACCTCGGGCTCGCGGCCTTCACCTTCGCCATCCGTCGGCTCCAGGGGACGATCGGCACCGGGGAGGACGCCCGCAGTGGCGAGGCCGGCGTCGCCGTGCTGATGCGGTACACCCTGCGGCTGCTGACCGCCCAGCAGTTCCAGCGTGCGGCGGCGCTGGTCTGCGCCGCCGAAGTGCTGCGCCGCGAGGCCTACGACGGCGGCGACGTGCGCTGGGGGACCACCCCCTTCCGGATCGGCCTCTGGGTGGGCGGCGCGGTTTCCCCGAACGGGTTCGACGAGGCTCAGAAGCAGATCGCCGAGGCTAAGGACAACGGGGACGGCAAGGGCGCGAAGGTCCTCCAGACGCTGGCCTGCCCCTGGTGCGGCTCCGCACTGAGCGCCCAGCGCGACCTGCACGCCGACGAGGACCTGCGCCGCATCCTGCTCTACTGCCCCAACGGCGAGGGCAAGCAGGCCTGCCCGTTCTCGCAGCGCCGCTCACCGGGCGAGGGACTGCCCATCCTGACGGTGGACGAGGAGATCTACCGGCTGGCTCCCAGCCTGCTGATCGCCACCGTCGACAAGCTGGCGCAGCTGCCCTGGCGCGGCCAGGCGGGCATGCTGTTCGGGCGGGTCACCGACCTCTGCCCGCGGCACGGGTACCGCCACGCGGACCTCGACACTCGCACCAAGTGCGGGGACAAGCACCAGGCCAAGGGCAAGCACGCGGCGGTGAAGAGCAAGCCGGTGACGCGGCTGCGCCCGCCGGACCTGATCATCCAGGACGAACTCCACCTGATTTCCGGCGCGCTGGGCACGACCGTCGGCCTGTTCGAGGCGGCCGTCGACGAGTTGTGCGGCTGGCAGGTGCAGGACGCCTACGGCACGACCGTCCGGGTCGGCCCCAAGATCGTGGCATCGACGGCGACGACCAAGCGGTCGGCGGACCAGATCAACGGCGTCTTCGCGCGGAAGTCGGCGATCTTCCCGCCCCAGGTCATCGACATCGGCGACACCTTCTTCTCCCGGCAGGTTGAGCTCTCGAAGGAGGCACCGGGGCGGCGCTACCTGGGCATCTGCGCCCACGGCGTCCGTATGAAGCAGGCCGAGATCAGGGTCGCCGAGATCCTCTTCCTGGCCGGCCAGACCCTCTTCGACCGGCACGGCAAGCCCGCGGACCCGTACATGACGCTCGTCGGCTACTTCAACGCGACGCGGGAACTCGCCGGTATGCGGCGCTTCCTCGACGACGACATCGCCACCCGCGTACGCATCCACGGAACCCGCAAGGGCCTGTCGAACCGCCTCCTGCGGCGTACGGAGATGCTGTCCGTCCAGGAGCTGACCTCGCGCATCTCCTCGGCGGACATCACCGAGGTGCTGTCCCGTCTGAAGGTGCCCTTCGACGAGTCCATGGACACCACCGTGCGGCGCCAGGCGGTGGCCGACGAACTGCGGGCGGCCGCACAGCACAAGCAGCGCATCGACGTCTCGAAGCTCGGACTGCGCAACGAGGGCACCGGAGCCGTTGACGCGGTCATCGCGACCTCCATGCTCCAGGTGGGGGTCGACGTCTCACGCTTCGGCCTCATGATGGTCGTGGGCCAGCCCAAGAACACGGCCGAGTACATCCAGGCGTCCTCGCGCGTGGGCCGCGACGCCCAGCGCCCGGGACTGGTCGTGGCGCTCTACAACTGGACGCGGCCGCGGGACCTGGCCCACTTCGAGAGCTTCGGGCACTACCACGCCACCTTCTACCGTCAGGTCGAAGCCCTGTCCGTCACCCCGTTCGCCCGCCGGTCCCTGGACCGTACGACGGCGGCGGCCTGGATCGCCGCCGTGCGCAACGCGACCACGCCCCACTCCCGCAACCACGACGCCTACGACATAGACCCGGACGGCCCGGTCGCGCGGCAGGTCACCGAGCGGTTCCTGGCCCGCGCCGAGGCCGTCGGCGGGCCGCGCGCCCGCACGTATCTCGGGGAGCGCATCGAGGTCCTCAAGGACGCCTGGGCGCACAAGAAGCAGGGCTCCGCCCGCCTCGGATACGAGGAGGCGGCATGGCAGGGCCAGCGGCTCAGCGGGCTGCTCAACAAAGCCACCGGCGCCACCTGGGACGAGCTCACCGTCGCCCAGTCGATGCGTGAGACGGAGAACGAGATCAACCTGCTCGTGCCCGGAGCAGGTCTCTACGACGTGGTCGGCGGGGCGCCCGCGTGGAGCTACGCGGCCGGGGCGGGCCAGGCCGACCCGGACGGCGAGGACTCGCCCGAGGGAGACGAAACGGGCGCCGTGCTGGACGGCAAAGCCGACAAGGCCGGCCGTCAGGGGAAGAAGGCTTGAGCATGACGGACAAGACACAGCACCGGCGCCGGGTCGGATCCGTACGCCCCAGCCACCTCATGTACACGGGCGGCGTGGGCGCCCTGGTCGACCTGCCCAACTTCGCCGTCCTGGTGCGGGGGATCGACGACTGGCAGTACGACACCTTCGAGTGGGCGGACCTGAAGGAGCCGCGGCTGCTGCGCGCCGTCAACGGGCTGATAGGCGACCCCTACGGCGCCCAGGTCATCCAGCTGCGGCCGGCACCCTGGATGGACGGCACGGACAACGACCCCAACGGACCCGCATCACGTGTCGGCGTGCCGGTCCTGCCCTTCCCCCAGTGGCTGCGCTGCACCGCGTGCAACGCCCTCGGCGGCCTCGACTCCAAGATCTTCAAGTTCGAGAACGCCAAGCCCCGGCGGCCCGACCAGGCGCGTTTCTTCCACGAGAACTGCACGGCCAAACGCAAGGGCAAGGGACCGCTGGCCGTCGCGGCGCGCTTCGTGCTGGTCTGCCAGGCCGGGCACCTGGACGACTTCCCGTACGCGTCGTTCGTCCACCGGGGCGGGAACTGCGCGGAGGCCAGCCACCCGCGGCTGGAGATGCTCGACCACGGCGGCAACCAGGCGGCCAACGTGAAGGTGCGCTGCGTGAACTGCGGCAGCGAGCGCAACATCCGCGACGCCATGGGGCAGCGCGGCGAGATCACCCTGCCGCACTGCCGGGGACGCCACCCCCACCTGGCGACCTTCGATCCCGCAGGCTGCAAGCAGCGGCCTAAGCCGCTGGTCATCGGCGCCTCGAACCAGTGGTTCGCGCAGACCCTCAGCGTCCTCGCGGTACCGCCGACCAGCGGCAGCGCTCTGCAGGGCAAGGTGGAACAGCTCTGGGAGCAGCTCCAGAAGGCGAAGTCGCAGGATTTCCTCGACATGGTCTGGGAGCTTCCGCAGTTCAAACCGTTGCATCAGTGGAGCCAGGCCGAGGTGTTCGAGGCCATCGAGGCGCATCGGGCCGCGACGGCGGATCCCCAGCCCTCGGGAGCCGCCTCGTACCCGGACCTGCTCACGCCCGAATGGGAGATCTTCACCAGTTCGCAGCTTCCGGAACCGACCGAGGACTTCGCGCTGCGCGACGTCCCTGTGCCGCCGGCCCTCGAGGGGGTCTTCTCCCATGTCGTCCAGGCTGAGCGACTGCGGGAGGTGCGGGCGTTGATCGGTTTCACCCGGCTCGACGCCCCGGACCCCGAAGATCCCACTCTGGTGGCCCGCGCACCTCTCTCCCGCAGCCGCGTTCCCGCCTGGGTGCCGGCCAGCGAGGTGCGAGGCGAGGGTATCTTCCTGCGGGTCTCGGACGAGCTGATGGCCGGCTGGGAGCAGCGGGTGGCCGGCACCGCGGCGCTCGCGGCGCACCGGGACGCCTACGTCGAGTTCCGCCGCAACCGTTACTCGGGCCGCGTCGAGGACACCGACGACCCGCTGCGCGGCTGGCCTGGCGCCCGGTACATAGCGCTGCACACGCTGTCGCACCTGCTGATCCGGGCCATTTCGCTGGAATGCGGATACTCCTCGGCGAGCCTCTCCGAGCGTATCTACGCCGGCCGGGACGACGACCGGCGTACCGGCATCCTGATCTACACCGCAGTCCCCGACGCCGAAGGGACACTGGGTGGCCTGGTCGCCCTCGCAGAACCGGAGAAGTTCAGCAGGGTGGTCCGGCGGGCCCTCCATGATGCCGAGCGGTGTTCCTCCGACCCGCTGTGTGCGGACCGGCTGCCCCGGCCCCCGCACGAGGACTTCCTGCACGGCGCCGCATGCCACGTATGCCTGTTCGTGTCGGAGACCACCTGCGAGCGCGGCAACCGGTTCTTGGACCGGCGGTTCATAGTCCCCATCGACGACCCGGACCTCGTGCTCCTCCAGGGCCTCAAATGAGATGGGCACGGCTGCTCAAGGCCGCCGCGGAGGCGGAGGCGGCCGCAGGGATCCTTGCGCTGGGCGCACTGGCCGACGGCATAGCAGCCGGACAGACCCGCGCCACGCTGCTCACGGTCAGGTCGGCCTCCGCCTACGCGGAGGCTGCGGCCTCCGTGCTCGACGCGATGGACGCGGACGGCCTGTCCCGGGAGGAAGCCGCCGCCTGCTTGCACGGTCTGGCCGCCGGCTACGCGCAGCGTGACCGTGCACAAGAGGTCTCGCTGGTGTGGAGCGGCCCCTCCTCCCACCGGGTGCCCGTACGGTCCACGGACAGGGCGCTCCTGGGGCTGATAGCCGAGGCGCGGACAGAGCTGATCCTCATGACCTATTCGGCACGGCGGTACCCGCCTTTGACAGAGGCGTTGCAGGATGCCGCGGTCCGGGGGGTCGGCGTGGACATCGTCGTCGAGACGCTGCAAGGCGCGGGCAGCGCCCTGTCCGGGGACGAGCCGGCGAGCGCGTTCACCGATGTGCCGGGAGCACGCCTGTGGCACTGGCCCCTGGACAAGAGGGCGGAGCCCGGAGCCAAGACGCACGCGAAGCTTGCAGTGGCCGACCGGCGGACGCTGCTGACCACCAGCGCCAACTTCACGCAATCGGGAGTGGACCGCAACATCGAGGCCGGAACGCTCATCAGAGGTGGCTCCGCGCCGACGCGGGCCGCGGAACACGTGTCGGAACTCCAGCGCACGGGCGTCCTCCAGCGCTTCTGGTGACGTCGCTGCGGGCGATCCGAATCCAGCGGGGTTGTGGGGCCCGACGGCCTCCGTTCCGGGTGGGAGGGGTCAGGGGAAGAGGAGGTCCAGGAATGGCTGCCCCGCCGGCACCCGCCAGGCCGGCAGCCGTACCGTTCGGGCCACCGGTGCCGGCTTCGCTCCCCGTCCGCCCGACGGCAGCCCGATCAGCAGGTCCCCGCGTGCGTGGGTGAGCCGCAGATGGCGGGCGGGATCCTGCCCGGGCGACGGGCCGGTGTCGATGAGGACAGCCGTGTTCTCCCCGTCCAGGGTGAACAGCAGGTCCACCGTGTGCCCGCCGACCACCGCCGCGCGTTCCAGGTCGGTGATGCCACGGGTACCGAGGTACTCCTGGAGCCGGTCGGCGAGCTCCTCGCGGAATCCGGGCGACGCCGGGGTACCGGGGACCGCGTCCTGGTCTGCGGAGGCTCCCGCGTGCAGCACCGTCGAGCGCTCCGCGAGCAGGGACGGCAGCCCAGCCTGCCCCTGCCAGAAGCGATGGCTTCCAACCGTGATCAGCTGCGACTTCGCCCGGGTGACCGCGACGTTCCAGAGGTTGACCTGGCTCGCCACCCAGTGCGTCGTCTTCGGCGGGGTGTTGTCCGTGGCCACCGGGCTCAGGACCATGACGTCGCGCTGACCGCCCTGGAAGGCGTGCACCGTACCGACCCGGACCCGGTCGTCTCCGGCCCACACCCGGGACAGCGCCTCCTTCTGCGCGCGGAAGGGCGTCACCACCCCGACCGTGGCGTCCTCGGGCAGCCGTGCCAGCAGCTCGTCCACCGTCCGCCGCACCTGGTCCGCCTCGGCCTGGTTGCGCCAGGACCGGCCGCCGCTGCCGGCCGCGGACTCGCCGTACGGCACGTCCACCCAGCCGAGCACCGGAGCCGGATCGGCCGCCCCCGCCGGATCGACCGGCGGGACCTGCCTGCGGACATCAGTGAGGACCTGCAACTGGCCCGCGTAGCAGTAGCCGTTGACGACGTCCGCGATCTGCGGATGACACCGGTAGTGCTCGTCGAGCAGCAGCGCCGCCTCACCGTGCTGCGCCGCCGCGTGGTATGAGGCATACACGTGGTAGGCCAGCCGGTGGTCTTCCAGCTGCGCGGCGGTCAGGCCCGCCCGCACCCGGGCCTGCCGCTCCTGCTCCGGACTGATCCCGGGAATGTGCCCGAGCTGCATCGGGTCGCCGATTACAAGCGCCCGCTTCGCCCGGAACAGCAGCGGCAGCACCGACGGGATCGAGCACTGGCTCGCCTCGTCGATCACCACGAGATCAAAGAGCTTGGGGGCGAGTTCGAGCTGGCGAACCGAGTGCGTACTGATGGCCCACCCCTTCAGGTGCGCCATCAGATTGCGCTGGCTCTTCTGGAAACCCGAGCGCCGGCGCAGCGCCTGGAGCCGCTGGTTCATCAGCGACCGGCCACGCACCATGCCCTCGGCCGCCACGGCCTGCGCCAGCTCCCCCGAGACCGCGGACGACGCCGCGGCGTCCTCCAGCCGGGCCTGCTTCAGCGCCTCCTCGTCCCAGGCCAGATGTGCTGGTACGAGCTCCCGCAGGGCCCGCTCCACCGCCACGGCTTCCGCGAGGTCGAGCAGCAGCTCGGGCGGGGCAGGTCGCTCCGCCGCCCAGGCTGGCCACGAAGCCTCGGATTCGCCGCCGTCGCCGGACGAACCCGCGAGGGCTGCGAGAGCCCGTCCGCGGCGCCACCGGCCGAAGGTCAGCCAGCCGGCTCCGGCGGCCCTTCGGGCACGCTCCTCCCAGCGGGCGAGCTCAACCGGACCCTCCGTCTCCCAGGCGGCCTCCAGCAGTCGCACGGGCAGTGCGAGCCCGTCCGCCTGCCGGGCCCGCTCCCGGACCAGCTCCAGCAGGCGCGCCTCCTCGCCGATCCGCCCTGCCGCCTCCACCCGGAGCGCGGCCGTACGCGCGTGGCGGTTGCGCAGCTCACCGGCCACGGTCGCGGCACCCCGGGCCGGGGCCGCGGCCGGCTCGGCCAGCAGTCCGGCCAGCTTCTCGGCCTCCCGTTCCCTCGCTTCCACGTTTCCGGTCCGCATGAGCAGGCCGGGCGAGATCTCGTCGCACCGCTCGGCCACCACGTTGACGGCCTCGTTGTTCGTGGACGCGACGAGAACGGACTGCCCC
Organism: Streptomyces sp. NPDC032472; assembly: GCF_040636955.1. Lineage (NCBI taxonomy): Bacteria > Bacillati > Actinomycetota > Actinomycetes > Kitasatosporales > Streptomycetaceae > Streptomyces > Streptomyces sp. NPDC032472. The sequence goes on along the minus strand of NZ_JBEZVK010000009.1, from coordinate 124,113 downwards.
GAGGCGACGGCGGTCGCGACCACGGCCGTCACCACCTCGCTCTTGCCGGTACCGGGCGGGCCGGTCGCGACGGTGAGCCGACGGGTCATCGCCGAGGAGACCACCTGCTCCTGGCTCTCGTTGCACGGGCCGGGGGACACCACCGCCACGGCCGTTGCGTCACGATCCGTCCCGTCACCGCGGTCACCGCCGCCGGTCAGGAGGGCTTCCAGGGCAGTGCCCGCGATCTGACCGGCACGTGTGGACATCTGGAGCAGGTTGTCGACCAGGCCCTCGGTCGCGACCCGCTCCATGCCGGAAGGCGCGAGCAGCACGGCGGCGTTGTGGGCGCCGGGTCGCAGCGAGTCCATCACGGACCGCTCGCTGAGCGAGGCGAGGTCGAGGGGCTCCAGCTCCGGAACGCCGAGCTCGGTCAGGAGCTCCCGTACCGCCTTGACCATCTGGGTGCCGTTGCCCTCCTGCCAGCTCGGCTGCCAGCGGGCGAGCAGCTCGGCGGCCTCGTCGTCGGACAGCAGCTCGGTGATCACACCGGTGTGCAAGGAGGGGACCCCGCTCGGACGCAGCAGGTCGCGGCCGTTCTCGTCCGGGCTGAGCTCCATCGGCTGGACCAGCAGCGGCGCGATCCGTACTGCCGCCCGCCGGCGGCCGTCCCCGCCGCGTTCGGGCAGGGTGATCGCGGGATACCCGTACCAGTACTCCTGGAGCCCGGCCCCGTCGGCCTGGGCACCGGTGCTCTTCGGCTTGGGCAGCTGCCCGGGGGCGGGGAAGGAGTGCCCAACCCCGGACTGGATCGACTCCGGGCCCTGGCCCAGCAGGAAGTATGCGGAGCCCCGGCCGCTGTCGCGGTCGGGGAGCATGCCGGACGCCGCCTGGGCGCCGAGGCAGTGCGCGTAGTACCGCAGCAGCCGCTGCGCGTCGACGCCCTCCCCGGCATCCTGGGCGACCAGCTGCCGCGCCTTCAGCAGGGCGGGGGAGACCCCGGACCGAGCAGCGGCCCCGTCCGTGTCGCGCGGCGCGTCGGGGAGACGGACCGGGCGGGCGACCGAGCGGGCGAAAGGCAGCGAACGGGTGGCCCGGATCGTCGACTTGGTCGGCCGCTGTTCCTCGGGAACGCCCCTGATCACCATCTGCGCGGTCAGGTACTCGAAGAGGTCGTCCGGGGTGACCCAGCCGCTCTCCTTGATCCTCCCGCTCCGCAGCCCCTCCACGATCTCCCCGGTGAACCGGGAGGTACCGAGGGACGACCCTTCCGGCGCCATCGCGGACGCGGCCTGGAGGGCGTCGGAGGCGGTGATGAAGTACACGCCGGTCGGGCGCAGCAGCGTACTGGGCGCGGGCTGGTCACCGGTGTCCGTGTCCGTGCCGCCCTTGGCCGTCCAGCCCTGGACGACGGACCCGCTGGAGCAGCAGTCCAGCAGCACGAGCTTGGACGCGGCCCGGCAGGACGTGAGCATCCGCTCCAGGAACTCGGCCGGGACCGCCGTGCCCGGCAGGTCGTCCGGGTCGGCGTCCCGGGTCAGGAAGTAAAGCTGCCCATCGGCCTCGCAGAACTGGCCGTGGCCGCTGAAGTAGAGCAGCGCCGTCTCGCTGGACTGCCGCTCCTCCAGGAACTGCTCGACCGCGTACAGCATTTCGGCGCGGGTCGGCTCGGCGACCATCGCGCAGTCGTTGTACATGCCGATCTCGGTGCTCTCCAGCACCGCCCGCATGTAGTGCAGGTCGGCCCGGACCGGCGGCAGGTCGTGGTAGCGGTCGCTGTCGTACGTGGATACGCCGATGAGCATGGCGTACCGGTCGTTGTCGCTCACTGTGCGCCCGGCCCCGCCTCGCCGCCGTCCTCGTCCTGGTCCTCGCCCCGGGCCTGGGCCGCACCGTCGGCGAGGAACCGGTCGATCAGCTCGCTGTCGGACCGGGCCTCCTTGCCGGACACGCGAAGCGTTGCCCCGTCCGCCCGGGTGATGACGATGGTCCGCTGGGGGACGCGGGCCAGCCAGACTTGGATGCCGGCGGCGACGAGCGAGCCCCCGCTGAAGACCAGCCCGAGCAGGTCGGTGACCGGTCCGCCCTTGAGGGACTCGTCCTCGGCCCGGGACTGCGGGATGTCCAGTGCGGCCTGCGTATCAGCCTCGGCGAGGGCGGCGAGCAGCTCGCGCGCCTCGCGCCGGGCGCGCAGCGGGTCCTCGTCGACGATGGTGATGCGGTGGCCGACCGCGGCCGGGTCGGTGGTGGTGCTCACGTTCTTCGTCCCCCTTGATCTTCCCCGCGTGGCGGACACACGGACGGGGGAGCGTACCGAAGACCCCTGGCAATGGACCCGCCACTTTCCGAAAACCTGCTGGTCATTGGCGTGAAACGGCCAGCTCCGCCTAGACGGTCTCACTGGGGGCAGCTGTCCGCGGCGCCGCCGCCCGCCGGCTCGCCAGCCCGGGGGTGCCGCCGCCGCGCTGCCCTTGACACAGGTGTCTGCTGTCACGACTTCGCAGGCCGCTGAACGCACCCAGCGAGTGTGTGTGATGTGAGGCAGCCTCGTCTGCCGGGTGCCCGAGCGCTCACGGGGTGACCCCGTTTTCCTTTCTGGCCAGGGCCGGGGGAGTTGGGAGGTTGTGGGTGGTGTGGAGGGGGCCGGTGAGGAGGAGGAGGGCGGACAGGGCGTTGGCGGCGTAGAGGAGCCAGAGGGCGTTGCGGTCGCCCAGGAAGGTGCCCAGGGCGCCGCCGAGGAGGCTGCCGACCGGGATCGTGCCGTACATCACGAAGCGGATGGTGGAGCTGACCCGGCCCAGCATGTCCGGGGGGCAGTAGGCCTGGCGGAAGCTCACGATGATGACGTTGCCGGCGACGACCCCGGTCATCAGGCAGAACTCGCCGACCAGGAAGGACAGCAGGCCCATTCCGTTTGTGGTGAGCGGGATCAGCAGGCCGAACGGGCCCCCGCAGAAGGCGCACAGCAGGACCGCCCGGGCCGTTCCGAAGCGGCGGGCCAGGCGCGGCGAGACCACCGCGCCCAGGACCCCGCCCAGCCCGGCCAGCGCGATCAGGACGCCGATCAGCGCGCCCGGGGCGCCCACCGTCCGGCTCAGGAACAGGATCGACAGGGACTGCGCCCCGCCCAGGAAGAGGTTCATCGCCGCGTCGCAGAGGAGGATCGTGCGCAGGAACGGGTCGTGGGTGAGGAAGGCCACGCCCGCGCGGATCTCCGAGGCCAGCGACCGTTCCCTCGCGGCCCGTTCCTCACCGCCCGGCGGGGCCTCCGGGGTGCGGATGCGCAGGAGCAGCGCCGCCGAGACCAGGAAGCTCAGCCCGTCGGCGAGGAAGCCGGCCGCCGCGCTTCCGGCCTGGGCCAGCGCCCCGCCCGCGCCCGGTGCGACGACCTCCGCGACCGATTCGCTGGTCTGGAGCCGGGCGTTGCCGTCGGCGAGCTCCTCGTGCGGCAGTACGGTCGGCAGGTACGCGCTGTAGGCGGCCCGGAAGAACACGTCGGCCGTGCCTGACAGGACCGCCACCAGGATGAGTTGCGTCGTTGTCAGGAGGTTCAACGCCACCGTTGCGGTCAGTGACAGCATCAGCAGCGCCGACACCGCGTTGCACACGATCATCACCGGCCGGCGGCGCATCCGGTCGGTCCACGCCCCCACGGGCAGCCCGAACAGCAGCCACGGCACCCAGGCCGCGGCGCCCAGCACCCCCATGGTGAAGGGCCCCGCGTCCAGGGTGTCCACCGCGATCAGCGGCAGCAGCACCCGGGTGGCCGCGCTCCCGAACTGGCTCACGGACTCCCCCGCCCACAGCAGCCGGAAGTCCCTGCGGCGCAGCGCGCCGCGAACGGCGCTCACCGGCCCACCGTGCCCTCGCCGAGCAGCGCGGCGATCTCGGCGGCGGGCTTGGGCGCCATCATCTCGCCGTGTGCGCAGGCAATGTGGTGGTGGGTGACCGGGCCCGTGACGTACGGCTCCCACACCCGCGGCCCGGGCGCGTCCGGCTCGTGGGCGGCGACGGCCAGCGTCACCGCGCCCCGGAACACCCCCGGACGGTGGGCGGCGGCCAGCCGGTCGTGGTGGACGTAGGCCCCGCCCAGGGCGGCGACGCTCTCCCCGTCGAAGACCGACAGCGGGCCCTCCTCGGCGGCGGCCGCCGCCACCAGACCGGCGAGGGTCAGCGGACCCCCTCCGGCCGCGCCGCCCTGCTCACGCGGCGGATAGCCGAGCGATTCCAGCAGGTCGCGCAGCGGGTCCGCGGCCACGGCCGCCGTCTCGCCGGGGGCCGCCGGATACCCGTCGAGCAGGGTGAGCGCCGCCACCTCCTCGCCGTCCTGCTGGAGCGTCACGGCCACCGCGTGTGCGACCACCGCCCCGAAGGACCAGCCCAGCAGGTGGTACGGGCCGTGCGGCTGCACCGTGCGGATCCGCGCCGCGTACTCCGCTGCCATCTCCGCGATGCTCCCGGGCCGCGCCCCCGGCTCGCTCAGCGCCCGCGACTGCAGGGCGTGTACGGACCGCTGCGGGTCCAGGTGCTCCAACAGCCCCCGGTACACCCAGCCGGTGCCCGCGCCCGGGTGGACGCAGAACAGGGCGGGCGCGCCGGGCGCCCCCGTGCGCAGCGTGACCAGCGGCGCCAGCGGGTCCGCGTCCCCGCCGGGGACCCCGCCGCCGGAGCCGGAGCGGGCGGCGAGCCCGGCGACCGTGGGCGCGGCGAACAGGTCCTGGACCCCGAGCTCCTCGCCCAGCGCCTCGCGCACCCGGGCCATCAGCCGGGCCGCCAGCAGGGAGTGGCCGCCCAGGTCGAAGAAGCCGTCGTCGGCGCCCACGGCGTCCGCGGGCAGCCCCAGCACCTCGGCGAACAGCCCCGCCAGGACCTCCTCCCGCCGGCTGCGCGGGGCCCGGCGCACCCGGCCGTCCCCGGCCGCGCCCGGCTCCGGCGCGGGCAGCGCGGCCCGGTCGAGCTTGTCGTTCGGGGTCCGCGGGAAGGCGTCGAGCACGACGAACGCCGACGGCACCATGTGCGCCGGGAGGGTCGCAGCCAGATGGGCGCGCAGCCCCGCCGCGTCCACCGCGGGGGCCGTGCTGCCCGGGGCCGGGACCACGTACCCGACCAGCCGCTTCGCACCGCCGGGGCCGTCCTCCCGCACGGTCACCGCGGCCCGGTCCACTCCGGGCGCCGCCGCGAGCGCGGCCTCGATCTCGCCGGGTTCGACGCGGAAGCCGCGGATCTTGACCTGGTCGTCGGCGCGGCCGAGGTACTCGATGCGGCCCTCGCGGTCCCGGCGGACGAGGTCGCCCGTGCGGTACATGCGGGCCCCGGCCTCGAACGGGCAGGCCACGAAGCGCTCCGCCGTCGTCCCCGGGCGCCGCAGGTAGCCCCGCGCCAGCCCGGCACCCGCCACGTACAGCTCGCCGGGCACCCCCGGCGCCACCGGGCGCAGCGCCGCGTCGAGCACGTAGGCGCGGGTGTTGGCGACGGGAGCGCCGATGAGCGGGCGCTCACTGCCCGCGGTGTCCCACCACAGGGCGTCGACCGTGCACTCGGTGGGTCCGTACAGGTTGTAGGCGAGCATCCCCTCCGTGGCGCGCAGCCGGCTCCACAGCCCCTCGCCCGCGGCCTCCCCGCCGATCAGCAGCAGCTGCGGCGGGGCGTCGAGCAGGCCCTCCTCGATGAGGTGCTCGGCGTGCGTCGGGGTGGTGTCGACGACGTCGAGGGCGGCGTCGGCGACGTACCGGACGAAGGCGGCGGCGTCGCGGCGCACGGCGTCGCCGATGAGGTGGAGTTCGTGCCCGGCGACCATCCACATCAGGGCGTCCCAGGAGGCGTCGAAGGACAGCGAGGCCACCAGCGCCACCCGCAACTGCCGTCCGGCCGCGCTCCGTTCCGCCTCGGCCATGGTGTGGGCGCGGTGGTGGGCGTACAGGTTGCGCAGCGCCGCGTGGTCGACGACGACGCCCTTGGGCCGGCCCGTGGACCCGGAGGTGTACACGACGTAGGCGGCGTCGCCCGGCCGGGGCCGCCGCAGCGGCCCGGCACCGGGCGCGGAGGCGGCGCCCGCGTCCTCCTCGTCGGTGAGGACGAGCGGGACCCGCGCCGGCTCCGCCAGCGGCAGCAGCGGGGCGGTCGCGCAGTCCGTGACCAGCAGCGCCGGGGCGGAGTCGGCCAGCATGTGCGCGATTCGCCCGGCCGGGTATCCGGTGTCCACCAGGACGAACGCCGCACCGGCCTTGAGGACGGCCAGGATCGCGGCCACCGCAGCCGGGGAGCGCGGCAGGGCGACGGCCACCACCCGCTCCGGACCCGCCCCGGCCCGGACGAGACGCCGGGCGAGCCGGTCGGACCAGGCGTCGAGGGCGGCGAAGCCGATCCGCTCGGCGCCGTGCACGAGCGCGGTCGCGTCCGGGGTGCGGGCGGCACGCGCCGCGAACAGCTCGGGCACGGTGGCGTCCGGCACCGGCAGCGCGGTGTCGTTCCACCCGGTCAGCACCCGCCGGCGGGCCGCGGGGGTCAGCGGGTCGGCGGCGCCGACCGGCAGCTCCGGCGCCGCCGCGAGCAGCCGGACCATCCGTACCAGGGCCGCGGCGAGGTCTTCGGCGGTGGCGTGGTCGAACAGCTCGGCCGCGTACTCCAGGAAGCCGGAGATCCCGGCGGGGCGGCCCTGGGCGTCCCGGTGCTCCTGGACGTCCAGCGTCAGGTCGAACTGGGCGACGTCGAAGCGGAACGGCTCGGGGCGGACGTCGAGGCCGGGCAGCGCGAGCGTCCCGTCCTCGCCGTCCTGCACCTGCAGCAGCACCTGGAAGAGGGGGTGGCGGGCGAGGGACCGCTCGGGGTTGAGCGCCTCCACGACCCGCTCGAAGGGCACGTCCTGGTGCTCGTACGCGGCGAGGTCGGTGTCCCGGACCCGGCCCAGGAGTTCGGCGAAGGTCGGATCGCCGGAGACGTCGGTGCGCAGGACGAGGGTGTTGACGAAGAAGCCGACGAGGTCGTCCAGGGCCTCGTCCGTACGGCCCGCGACGGGCGTCCCGATCGGTACGTCGGTCCCCGCGCCGAGCCGGGACAGGGTGACGGCCAGCGCCGCCTGCACCACCATGAAGAGGGTGCAGCCGTGCCCGCGGGCCAGTTCCAGCAGCCGGCCGTGCAGCTCGGCGTCCAGGGCGACGGGGACGGAGCCGCCCACGAAGTCCGCCACAGCCGGGCGCGGCCGGTCGTAGGGCAGGGCCAGCTCGGCGGGCGCACCGGCCAGCGTGCCGGTCCAGAAGGCGAGTTGGCGCGAGAGCGGGCTCGCGGGGTCGTCCTCCGCGCCGAGCAGCCCACGCTGCCACAGCGTGTAGTCGGCGTACTGCACCGGCAGCGGTTCGAAGGCGGGCGCGGAGCCCGCGCACCGGGCGGCGTACGCCTCGGACAGGTCCCGGAACAGCGGCCCCCAGGACCACCCGTCGAGCGCGATGTGGTGCACCACCAGGGCCAGCACCCACTCCTGCGGCCCGGCAGCGAGCAGCGCCGCCCGTACGGGGGGCCGCGCGGCCAGGTCGAACGGGCGGGCCAGCAGGGCGTCGAGGGCCCCCGCCGTCCCCTCCGGGCCGCACTCCACCAGCTCCAGGGGTACGCCGCCCCCGGCGGGCAGTACCCGCTGGTACGGCTCGCCCGCCGCCTCCGGGAACACCGTGCGCAGGGCCTCGTGCCGGTCGGTGACGTCCCCCAGGGCCGCGGCCAGCGCCGCGGTGTCCAGCGGGCCGCGCAGCCGCAGCGCGAACGGGCAGTGGTAGCCCGCGGACTGGCCCGCCCGGCTCAGGAACCACAGCCGGCGCTGGGCGGCCGACAGCGGCGGGGCCTCGGGCCGCTCGGCCGCCGCGGTCAGGGCCGGACGGGGGGCCGCCCCGGCTGCGGAGCCCTGCGCGAGGCAGGCGGCCAGCCCGGCCACCGTCGGGTGTTGGAACAGCTGCCGGATGCCCAGGTCGCCGCCCAGGACGGCCCGGATCCGCGAGAGCAGCCGGGTCGCGAGCAGCGAATGGCCGCCCAGCTCGAAGAAGCTGTCCTCGGCGCCCACCGACGGCAGCCCGAGCACCTGCGCGAACAGCTCCGCCAGGAGCTCCTCGCGGGGCCCGCGCGGGGCGCGGGAGGAGAGCAGCGCCCCGAAGTCCGGCGCGGGCAGCGCCGCCCGGTCCAGCTTGCCGTTCCGGTTCATCGGGAAGGCCTCCAGGACCACGAAGGCCGAGGGCACCATGTGGTCCGGCAGCTGCGCGGCGAGCCGCCCGCGCAGCGCACCCGGTTCGGCGCTGCGGCCCGCGGCCGCCACCACGTACGCCACGAGGCGCTTCCCGGCGGGCCCGCCGTCCCGGGCGAGCACCGCGGCCTGCGCCACCTCCGGGCAGGCCCGCAGGGACGCCTCGATCTCGCCGGGCTCGATGCGGAAGCCGCGGATCTTGACCTGGTCGTCGGCGCGGCCGAGGTACTCGATGCGGCCCTCGCGGTCCCAGCGGACGAGGTCGCCGGTGCGGTACATGCGGGCCCCGTCCTCGAACGGGCAGGCCACGAAGCGGCCCGCGGTGAGGGAGGGCCGGTTCAGGTAGCCGCGGGCCAGGCTCGGTCCGGCCAGGTACAGCTCGCCCGGGACGCCGGGGGCGACGGGCCGCAGCCCGGCGTCCAGTACGTACGCCCGGGTGTTGGCGAGCGGGCGGCCCACGAGCGGCTCCTCGCTCAGGGCGGCGTCCCACCACAGGGTGTCGACGCTGCACTCGGTGGGCCCGTACAGGTTGTGGCAGAGCATCCCCTCGGCGGCGCGGACCCGCGTCCACAGGGCCGCGCCCGCGGCCTCGCCGCCGAGCAGCAGCACCTTGGGCCGGTGCGCGGGGTCGTCCAGCAGGCCCTCCTCGACGAGCTGTTCGGCGTAGGTCGGGGTGACGTCGAGGGCGTCGATGCCGGCGCGGGCGATGTGCCGGACCAGCGCGGCCGCGTCGCGGCGGGTGTCGTCGTCGACGAGGTGGAGCTCGTGGCCGGCCACCATCCACAGCAGCCCCTCCCACGACGTGTCGAAGGACAGCGCGGCCGTCAGCGCCATGCGCATCCGGCGCCCGCCGTGCAGCTCCTCCGCGCGGGCGATGACCCCGGCCCGGTGGAAGGCGTACAGGTTGCGCAGCCCCGCATGGTCGATGACGACGCCCTTGGGCTCGCCGGTAGACCCCGAGGTGTGGATCACGTACGCGGCGCTGCCGGGCAGGATCCGGCGGCCCGGGACGGGACCGGCGGCGTCTGCCGGGACCGGGCCCGGCGCGTCGACGAGGACGCGGACGGCGCCGGTGTCCGGGAGCCCCGGGGCGGTCGCGGCGTCGGTGACGACGGTGGTCGTGGTGGACAGCAGCCGGGCGATCCGCTCGGCCGGGTAGTCCGTGTCGACGGGGACGAAGGCGGCGCCCGCCTTGAGCACCGCGAGCAGCGCCACGACGGAGTCGGCGGACCGGGGCAGGGCCAGGGCCACCAGGTGTTCCGGGCCGACCCCGTGCCCGGCGAGCCGGTGGGCCAGCGCGTCGGCGCGGGCGTCGAGTTCGGCGAAGGTCAGCGCGGTGTCCCGGAAGACGAGGGCGGTCGCGCCGGGGGTGCGGGCGGCCCGCTCCTCGAACAGCTCGGGCAGGGTCCCCGAGGGCACCGGCGCGGCCGTGTCGTTCCAGCCGGACAGGACCAGCGCGCGCTGCTCGGCGGAGAGCGGGTCGGCCTGCCCGACCGGGGCGCAGGGGTCGGCGGCGAGGCGCTCCAGCACCCGGGCGAGGGCGGCGGCGAGGTCCTCGGCGGTGGCCCGGTCGAACAGGTCCGTCGCGTACTCCAGGGCTCCGCCGATCCCGGCCGGGGCGCCGTCCGGGCCCCACCGCTCCTGGAAGTCGGCGGTGAGGTCGAACTTGGCGACGTCCCAGGCGGCGGACTGCTCCGCGCACTCCAGGCCGGGCAGGGCGAAGGCGGGGTCCTCGCCGCTGTCCAGGGTCATCATCACCTGGAAGAGGGGGTGGCGGGCGAGGGACCGCTCGGGGTTGACCGCCTCGACGACCTGCTCGAAGGGCACGTCCTGGTGCTCGAAGGCGGCGAGGTCGGTCTCCCGCACCCGCTCCAGGAGCTCGGTGAAGGCCGGGTCCCCGGAGAGGTCGGTGCGCAGGACGAGGGTGTTGACGAAGAAGCCGACGAGGTCGTCGAGGGCTTCGTCGTCACGGCCCGCGACGACGGTCCCGATCGGGATGTCGGTGCCGGCGCCGAGGCGGGACAGGAGGACCGCCAGGCCGGCCTGGAGGACCATGAAGAGGGTGCAGCCGTGCTGTCGGGCCAGTTCCAGCAGTCGTCCGTGCAGCTCCGCGTCGAGCTCCAGGGGGACGGAGCCGCCCGCGAAGCTCGCCACCGCGGGGCGCGGCCGGTCGGCTGGCAGGGCCAGTTCGGCCGGGGCTCCGGCCAGCTCCTGCTTCCAGAAGGAAAGTTGACCGGCGAGCAGGCTCTCCGGGTCGTCCTCCGCGCCCAGCAGCTCGCGCTGCCACAGCGTGTAGTCCCGGTACTGCACCGGCAGCGGCTCGAAGGCGGGCGCCCCGCCCGCGCACCGGGCGGCGTAGGCGGCGGCCAGGTCGGCCAGGAGCGGCCCCCAGGACCAGCCGTCGGTGGCGATGTGGTGGATCACCAGCGCCAGCACCCACTCCTCGTCGCCCAGGGCGAAGAGGCATGCCCGCACCGGGAGTTCGGCGGTGAGGTCGAACACGTGCCCGGCCTCGGCGGCCAGCGCGTCGGCGAGCTCCGCCTCGCCGAGGCGGACGACGGGCAGCTCCGGCGCCCGGTCGGTGATCTGCTGCACGGGCTCGCCGTCGACCTCGGGGAAGAGCGTCCGCAGCACCTCGTGCCGCCCGGTCAGATCGCCGAGGGCCGCGGCCAGCGCCTGCGGGTCCAGCGGGCCGCGCAGCCGGGTGGTGAGCGGGCAGTTGTACGCGGCGCCGGTCTCGCCGAGCTGGTTGAGGAACCACAGCCGCCGCTGGGCGAACGAGACGGGGAACACAGGACCTCCAGGGGCGTGCGGGGTGGTGCGGGGGACGGGGGCGGGGGACGGCTCAGGCATCGGCGGCGCGGCGGAGCGTGGGACGGGCCTTCGGCGCGTCGGCGAGCAGGGCGGCGGTGCGGGCGGGGGTCGGGTGCTGGAAGAGCTGGCGGATCTTCAGCTCCCGCCCGAGTTCGGCCCGGATCCTGCTGATCAGCCGGGTGACCAGCAGGGAGTGGCCCCCCAGGGCGAAGAAGTTGTCGTCCGGGCCGACCTCGTCCCGGCCGAGGATCTCGGCGTACAGGGCGCGGACGCGTTCCTCGGTGCTGCCGGCCTGCTCCGCGGCCGGCTCCGGCGCGGCGGGGGCGGCCGCGGCCGTGCGCGGCGCCGGGCCGTCGACCGAGCCGACCGCCTGCTCCGGGGCGGCCGCGAGACCGCGCAGCACCAGGGCCAGGTCCGCCGCCAGCCGCTCGGCACTCGAACGGTCGAACAGCTCGGTGGCGTAGGTCAGTTCGCCCACGAGGCCCAGCGGGGTGCCGTCGGCGGCGCGCTGCTCCCCGAGGTCCACGCCGAGGTCGAACTTGGACACCGCCCACTCGACGGGGTGCGGCTGCGCCGTGAGGCCCGTCAGGCGGGGCAGGGCGGGCGGCTCGTTCTGCACCTGGAGCAGCACCTGGAAGAGCGGGTGCCGGGCGAGGGACCGCTCCGGGTTCACCCCCAGCACGACCCGCTCGAAGGGCACGTCCTGGTGGGCGTAGGCGGCGAGGTCGCTCTCCCGGACCCGGGCGAGGAGGTCCGCGAAGGTCGGATCCCCCGAGACGTCGGTGCGCAGGACGAGGGTGTTGACGAAGAAGCCGACGAGGTCGTCGAGGGCTTCGTCGTCACGGCCCGCGACGACGGTCCCGATCGGGATGTCGGTGCCGGCGCCGAGGCGGGACAGGAGGACCGCCAGGCCGGCCTGGAGGACCATGAAGAGGGTGCAGCCGTGCTGTCGGGCCAGTCCCAGCAGTCGTCCGTGCAGCTCCGCGTCGAGCTCCAGGGGGACGGAGCCGCCCGCGAAGCTCGCCACCTCCGGGCGGGGCCGGTCGTAGGGCAGGGCCAGCTCGGCCGGGGCCCCGGCCAGCTCCTTGGCCCAAAAATCGAGCTGACGGGTCATCAGTGCGTCCGGGTCGCCCTCCGCGCCGAGCACGGACCGCTGCCAGACGGTGTGGTCCCGGTACTGCACGGGCAGCGGCTCGAAGGCGGGCTCCGCGCCCGCGAGGCGGGCGGCGTACGCGGTGGCCAGGTCGGCCAGGAGCGGCCCCCACGACCAGCCGTCGGTGGCGATGTGGTGCACCACCAGCACCAGCACCCACTCTTCCCGCCCCAGCTCCAGCAGCCGGGCTCGCAGCGGCAGTTCGGCCGAGATGTCGAAGCAGTGGCCCGTCACCTCCCGTACCGCGCCCGCGACGGCACCGGCCTGCGGGACGGCGAGGACCTCCAGCGGCACCTCGGCCGCCGCGCCCTCCAGCAGCCGGATCACCGGCTCGCCCCCGCACTCGTCGAAGACGGTCCGCAGCACCTCGTGCCGGGCCACCACGTCGCCGAGCGCCGCCCGCAGTGCCGGAGCGTCCAGCGGACCCCGCAGCCGGTAGGCGAAGGGCACGTTGTGGTGGCCGGACGGGCCCTCCGCCTGGTGCGCGAACCACAGCCGGTGCTGCGCCGAGGACAGCGGCGCGCCCTGCCCGGGCTCCGCACGGCGCAGCGGCGGCCGCGCCCGGTCGGCGCTCCCGGCCAGCTCCGCGAGGGCGGCCACGGTCTGCGCGCGGAAGACGTCGCGCAGCGACAGCTCGACCCCGAGGGCCGTACGGATCCGGCTGACCAGCCGGGTCGCCAGCAGCGAGTGGCCGCCCAGGTCGAAGAAGCCCGCGTCGGCGGCGACCGCGTCGAGGCCGAGCACCTCGGCGAAGAGCCCCGCCAGGATCTCCTCCCGGGGCGTTCGGGGGGCACGTCCGCCGGAGGCGGCCAGCGCGGGCTCGGGCAGGGCCCGGTAGTCCACCTTGCCGTTGGGGGTCAGCGGCAGCGCGTCCAGGACCAGGACGTACGAGGGCAGCATGTAATCCGGCAGCAGCCGCTCCAGCCGGCGCCGCACCGAGGGCCCGGAGACCTCCCCGACCACGTACCCGGCCAGCCGCTTCTCGCCGTCCGCGGCGGCCCGTACGGCGACCACGGCCTGGCGGACGCCCGGGCAGGCGGCCAGCGCGGCCTCGACCTCGCCGGGCTCCACGCGGAAGCCGCGGACCTTCACCTGCTCGTCGGCCCGGCCGAGGAACTCCAGCAGCCCGTCGGCCCGCCACCGGGCGAGGTCGCCGGTGCGGTACATGCGCGCCCCGGGCGCGCCGAACGGGTCGGCGACGAACCGCTCCGCGGTGGCCGCGGGCCGCCGGTGGTAGCCGCGCGCCACTCCGGCGCCGGCGAGGTACAGCTCGCCCGGCGTGCCCGGCGGCACCAGCCGCAGCCGCTCGTCCAGCACGTACGCACGGGTGCCGTCCAGGGGGCGGCCGATCGGCACCGGGCCGTCGGCGTCCGCGGCGCCGGTGATCAGGTGGGCGGTCGCGCACAGGGTCGCCTCGGTGGGCCCGTACAGGTGGCGGACCACGGTGTCCGGGCAGGCGGCCAGCACGGCGCGGACCGCGGCGGGGCTGACGACGTCGCCGCCGGTCAGCACCTCGCGGACGCCGGCCAGCAGGCCGGGGTCCTCCTCGGCGACGACGCGGAACAGACCGGCCGTCAGGTGCACGGCGGTGATGCCCGAGCCGCGGATCAGGGCGCCCAGGGCGGCGACCGTCGGCTCGCCCTCGGGGGCGACGACGACCTGCCAGCCCGACAGCAGCGCGACCCACAGCTCGTAGTCGGCGATGTCGAAGGCGTGCGGGGCGTGGAACAGGACGCGTTCGGCGCCGCGGGTGTGCCAGCCCCGGTCGGCGACGAGGTCCAGGACGTCCCGGTGGGTGACGGCGACGCCCTTGGGCTCGCCGGTCGAGCCCGAGGTGTGCATCAGGTAGGCGAGCTGCCCGGGCGGGCACGCCGCGGGCACGAACTCCCCGCCCTCCGCGTCCGCCGCGGCGGTGTCCGCCGCGGTGACCAGGACCGTACGGGCGCACTCCAGGCCGAGCGGGGCGAAGGCCTCGTCGACCAGCAGGACGGGGCAGCCCGCGTCGGCCAGGATCTTCTGCATGCGCGCGGCCGGGTGCCCCGTGTGCAGCGGCACGTACGCCCCGCCCGCCTTCAGGACGGCCAGCATCGCGACGACGACCTCGGGGGAGCGGCCCATCAGCACGCCGACCGGGGTCTCGGCGCCGACCCCGTACCCGGCCAGGCGCCGGGCCAGCCGGTCCGCGCGCCGGTCCAGCTCCCCGTACGTCATCTCGTCCGGGCCCGCGACGAGGGCCACGGCGTCCGGGTGCAGGGCGGCCCGGCGGGCGAACTCCAGGTGCACGGCGCCCGCCGCGGTCCGCTGCGGTCCCTGCGGCAGCCAGGCGCCGAGCAGCTGCTCGCGCTCCTGCTCCAGCAGCACCTCCAGCGCCGAGACCCGGCCGCGCGGCGCGCGCACCGCGGCCCGCAGGACTCCCCGCAGCCGCTCCACGAGGGCGCGCACGGTGGCCTCGTCGAACAGGCCCGTACGGTACTTGGCGACTGCACGCAGCCCCTCGCCCGCCGAGCCCGCCTCGGTGAACTGCAGCGCCAGCTCGAACTCGGCCTGCGGTACGTCGACCTCCTCGGTCACCGCGGTCAGCCCGGGCAGTTCCAGTGCAGCCGCGGAGGTCGCCCGGCGCATCGTCAGCGCCACCTGGAACAGCGGGTGGTGGGAGAGGGAGCGGCGCGGGTTGACCGCCTCGACGACCTGCTCGAAGGGGACGTCCTGGTGGGCGAAGGCGGCCAGGTCGGTGTTCCGGACCCGCTCCAGGAGTTCGGCGAAGGTCGGATCGCCGGAGACGTCGGTGCGCAGGACCAGGGTGTTGACGAAGAAGCCGACCAGCTCGTCCAGGGCTTCGTCGCCGCGGCCCGCGACGACCGTCCCGATCGGCACGTCGGTGCCGGCGCCGAGCCGGGACAGCACCACCGCCAGAGCCGCCTGGAGCACCATGAAGACGGTGCACCCGTGCGCCCGGGCCAGCGCCTCCAGCTCCGCGGTCAGCGCCGCGTCCAGGCCGAATCCGAGGGCGGCGCCCGCCGGGTCGGCCACGGCGGGCCGGGGCCGGTCGGTGGGCAGCGCGGGCTCCTCGGGCAGTCCCGCCAGCGCGGTGCGCCAGTGGGCCAGCTGTTCCTCGGCGACGTCGGCCAGCAGGGCGCGCTGCCAGAGGGTGTAGTCCGCGTACTGCACGGCGAGCGGGGCGCGCGGGGCCGGGCGGTCGCCCGTACGGGCCGCGTAGGCGTGCGCCAGGTCGTCCAGCAGCGGCCCCCAGGACTCGCCGTCGGTGGCGATGTGGTGCAGGGCCAGCACCAGCATGTGCTCCTGCGGCCCGCAGGCCAGCAGCGCGGCCCGCAGCGGCACCTGCACCGCCAGGTCGAAGGGGCGGCCCGCGACCTCGGCGACGAGCCCGGCCGCCCCGTCGGCGCCGGCCGCGTCGAGGAGCTCCAGGGCCGGCGGGGCCGGGGGCAGGACGACCTGACGGGGCTCGCCGTCGGCCTCCGGGTGGACGGTGCGCAGGATCTCGTGCCGCTCGGCCAGGTCGGCCAGCGCCCCGCGCAGCGCCTCCACGTCGAGCGGACCGCCGAGCCGGACCGCGACCGCGCTGTGGTAGGCCGGGTTCGGCCCTTCGAGCCGGCCCAGGAACCACAGTCGGCGCTGCGCCGGGGAGAGCGGCAGCTGCGCCGGGCGCGCCTGCGGCCGCAGCGCGGGACGGGCCCGGTCCGCGCCGTCGATCAGCGCGGCGAGCGCGGCCGGAGTGCGGGCGGTGAACACCTCGCGGATGCCCAGCTCCGCGCCGAACGCCCCGCGCACCTGCGCCACCAGCCGCATCGCCAGCAGCGAATGGCCGCCCAGCTCGAAGAAGTCGTCGTCGGCGCCCACCTCGGGCAGGCCCAGCACCGACGCGAACAGGCCCGTGAGGATCCGCTCCCGCTCGGTGCGGCCGCCGCGGCCGCCGCGGCCGCCGGTGCGCAGGGCGGGGGCGGGCAGGGCACGCCGGTCGAGCTTGCCGTTCGGCGTCACCGGCAGCTCGTCCAGCACGACCACGGCCGGGACCATGTGCTCGGGCAGCGCGGCGGCCAGCTCGCCGCGCACCCCGGCGGGGGTCGGCGCGGCGCCCGGGCGGGGCACCACGTACGCCACGAGCCGGGGGTCGCCCGGGCGGTCCTCGCGGACGACGACCGCCGCGTGGGAGACGCCCGCGCAGCCGGCAGCGGCGTTCTGCACCTCGCCGAGTTCGATGCGGAAGCCGCGGATCTTGACCTGGTCGTCGGTGCGGCCCAGGTACTCCAGGACGCCGTCGGCCCGCCAGCGCACCAGGTCGCCCGTGCGGTACATGCGGGCCCCCGGTTCGAAGGGGCAGGCCACGAACCGGTCGGCGGTCAGCCCGGGCCGGCCGAGATAGCCGCGGGCCAGCTGCACGCCGGCCAGGTACAGCTCGCCCGCGGTACCGGGCGCCACCGGGGCGAGCCGGCCGTCCAGGACGTACGTACGGGTGTTGGCGGCGGGCCGGCCGATCGGGACGGTGGCGTCCCCGGCCCGGCAGGGCCAGAGCGTGACGTCGACCGCGGCCTCGGTCGGGCCGTACAGGTTGTGCAGCTCGGCGCCGGGCAGGACCCGGAAGAAGGCGTCCTGGGTGTGCGGCGGCAGCGCCTCGCCACTGGCGATCACCCGGCGCAGCGAGCGGGCGCCCGCCGCGGCGGGCTCGCGCAGGAACACGTCGAGCATGGACGGCACGAAGTGCGCGGTGGTGACGGACTCACGGGCGATCAGGTCGGCCAGGTAGGCGGGGTCCTGGTGGCCGCCGGGCTTCGCGACCACCAGGGTCGCCCCGGTCAGCAGCGGCCAGAAGAACTCCCACACCGAGACGTCGAAGCCGCTCGGCGTCTTCTGCAGCACCCGGTCCCCGGCCCCCAGGCCGTACTCCCGCTGCATCCACTCCAGCCGGTTGACGATGGCCCGGTGCGGGACCAGCGCACCCTTGGGGCGGCCGGTGGAACCGGAGGTGAAGATCGCGTACGCCGGGTGGTCGGGAAGGACCACCGGCCGCGGTGCGGGATCGGCTGCGGGGAGCGGGGCGTCCAGCCGCAGCGTCGGCGTCCCCGGCGCCTCCCAGCCGGTGCTCAGCACCAGTGCCGGGGCGGCGTCGGCCATGATCCCGAGGTTGCGCTCCGCGGGCTGGCCGGGGTCGACGGGCAGGTAGGCGGCGCCCGCCTTCAGCACCCCGCACAGGGCGACCATCAGGTCGAGGGAGCGCGGTACGGCGACCGCGACCAGGCTCTCCGGTCCGATGCCGCGGGCCGCGAGCACGTCCGCGAGGCGGCCCGCCCGCTCGTCCAGCGCCCGGTAGGTCAGGGACTCCCCCTCGAAGACGACGGCGGTGGCGTCCGGGGTCCGGGCCGCCTGCTCCGCGAGCAGCGCGGTCAGCGTCGTCTCCGGGAGGGCGGCGGCGGTGTCGTTCCATTCGGCCAGGACCCGGTGGCGCTCGGCCGCGGTCAGCGCGTCCAGGACCTCCACCGGCGCGTCCGGGTCGGCCGTCCAGCGCTCCAGCAGCCGCACCAGCCGCTCGCCCAGCTCCCGCACCCGCTCGGTGCCGATGAGCCCGGGGTGGTGGCTCAGCCGCAGCCCGAGCGCCGCGCCCGGCTCGACCACCAGGGTCAGCGGGAAGTGCGTGGTGTCCCGGAACCGGATCCGCGCCTGAAGGCCGAAGCCGGGCAGGTCGAGGGCGTAGTCGCTCATCGGGAAGTTCTCGAAGACCAGGTTCGTGTCGAAGAGGGCGGACGGGGAGCCGGCCAGCTTCTGGATCTCCGTCAACCCCAGGTGGTCGTGGTCCACCAGCTCCGCCCGCTCGCGCTGGAGCTCCGCGCAGACCCGGCGCAGCGGGGCGGCCGCGTCGATCCGGGCCCGCACGGGCACGGTGTTGATCAGCATGCCGATCATCCGCTCCGACCCCGGCAGTTCGGCGGGGCGGCCGCTGACGGTGAGACCGAAGACCACGTCGTCCTGCCCGGTGGCGCGGGCCATGAGGACCGCCCAGGCACCCTGGACCACGCTGGTCAGCAGCAGCCCGCACTCCCGGGCCCGCGCGGTCAGCGCCGCCGTCCGCTCCTCGTCCAGCCGCACCACCACGTCCTCGGGGGTGGCGCCGGGGGAGACCCGGCCGGCGCCGTCCGCGATCCGGCAGGGCGCACCGAGACCGGCCAGGGCGGTGCGCCAGGCCTCCTCGGCGGCGGGCCGGTCGCAGCGCGCGAGGTGCGCCAGGTACTCCCGGTAGGGCCGCACCGGCTCCGGCTCGCCACCTGCGTACAGGGTGAACAGCTCGCGGAAGAGCAGCCCGAACGACCAGCCGTCCAGCAGAATGTGATGGGCCGTCACCAGGAGTCGGTGCCGGTCGTCCGCCAACCGCAGCAGCGTGAACCGCAGCAGCGGCGGGCGGCGGCTGTCGACGCCCTGGGCCCAGTCCTCCTCCGTCAGCTCCGCGGCCCGCTCGTCGGCCGCCCCGGCGGGCAGGGCGCCGAGGTCGTGCTCCTGCCAGGCCGGCTCCACGTCCCGGCGGACCACCTGGACGGGGTCGCCGTTCTTGCGGTGGGTGAGGACCACCCGCAGGTTGGCGTGGCGGCGCAGCAGCTCCCCGGCGGCCCGGCGCAGCCGCCCCGCGTCGAGCGCCCCGTCCAGGTCGACGGTGAACTGGGCGATGTAGAGGTGCTTGGAGTCCTCGTCGTACCCGGAGTGGAAGAGCATGCCCTCCTGCAGCGGGGAGAGGGGCAGGACGTCCTCGATGGCCGGCCGGCTGGTGTTCATGGCTGATGTCGCTTTCTGGGAGACCGCGGGAGGGCGGCGGCGGGGAGGGTGCGGTCCGGTCGGGGTCAGAGGAGGTCGAGGGAGGCCGCGAGGTCGTCCAGTTCGTCCTGGCCGATCGCGGCGAGCGTCAGGCCGGAGGCGGGCGGGACGGTGGACGCGGCCGCTGGGCCGGTGCGGTCGGCGTGGACGACCAGGGCGCCGAGCATCCGGAACCAGCCCTCGGCCAGCGCCCGGACCTCCGCCTCGTCGTGGACGCCGTCGGCCCAGGCCCAGTCGGCGTGCAGGACGGGCCCGTCCGCCGACTCCAGGACGAAGGCGTTCACCTCGACGGCGTGCGCCATCGGCATGCCCGGGCCGGGGGCGTCGAGCCGGGCCCCGTGGGCGGGCAGCAGCTGCCAGTCGCCGCCGCCCGGACCGCCCAGCCGGCCCAGGTAGTTGAAACCGAGGCCCGCGGGCTCCGCCGCGGCGAGCTCCTTGCCGGCGACCGGGTCGAGGTGGCGCAGCAGGCCGTACCCGATGCCCTTGCGCGGGATCGCCCGCAGCTGCTCCCGGACCCGCCGCAGCGCCTCACCGGCGGTGGGGCCGCCGTCCTCGGCGTCCGCCGCGGCCAGGCCGTCCAGGGCGAAGCGGGTGGGGAAGAGGGTGGTGAACCAGCCGACCGTACGGGAGAGGTCGGCCTCGACACCGATGTCCTCCCGGCCGTGGCCCTCCAGCTCCACCAGGACCTCCGGGCCGCAGGGCCGCCACCGGGCCAGGGCCAGGGAGAGCCCGGTCAGCAGCACCTCGTTGGCGTCGGCGCCCAGCCGGTCGGCCACCGACGTCAGCAGCGGCCCGGCCGTCGCCGCGGGCAGGCTCAGGGCGAAGTGCCCGGCGCGGTCCTCGTGGTCGCGGGCCGGGTCCAGCGGGCGGCGGCCCGCGATGCCCGCACCCGGCCGCACCACACGGCTCCAGTACGGGGCTTCGGCCGCGGTACGCTCCCCGGCCGCCTCCGCGGCGAGCAGCTCGGACCAGCGGCGGAACGAGGTGGCCACCGGCTCCAGGGCGCCGGCGGGGGCCCGTCCGGCGGCGACCGCCTCCCAGGCCCGGGCGAGGTCGCCGGTCAGCACCCGCCAGGAGATCCCGTCCACGACCACGTGGTTGACGACCAGGGCCAGCGCCCCGGGCAGCCCGGCTCCGGCGTCGAACCAGACGGCCTGCACGATCACCCCGCCGCCCACCGAGAGCCGGTCGCGGGCCGCGTGCACCTCCCGCCCGACCCCCTCGACGGTGGCCTCGCGGCCCTCCGTCGCCACCCGGCGCAGGCACTCCGCGGCGCGCACCGACCCGGCCGGGCGGGCCCGCCAGCCGGAGCCGTCCCGGACCACGCGCAGCATGTCGTGCCGGTCCAGGACCGCCTGGAGCACCTCGGCCGCGCCCGCTTCGGTCAGCCCGGCCGGGGTCCGTACCACCAGGTACTGGTGGTAGCGGTCGGCGGGCCCGCCGCGCTCGTCGAGCCAGTGCATCACCGGCGTCGGCCGGACCGGCCCGACCCCGTCGTCGGCACCCGGCCGGGCGGACCGGGCCAGCGGCCGGGCGGCGGCGGCCAGGGCCGCCACGTCCGGCAGGGTCAGCACGTCCCGGACGGTGATGCGCAGCCCGGCCCGGCGGGTCGCGCCGACCACCTGCACGGCGATGATGCTGTCACCGCCGAGCGGGACGAAGCCGTCCTGCGGGCCGACCTCCGGGATCCCGAACAGGTCCGCCAGGACACCGCACAGGATCCGCTCCGCCTCGGTCACGTCGATTCCCCTCATGGTCTTCCTCGTTCTCGTTCTCCGCGGGCCTCCGCGGGCCTGCGCGTGCTTGTCAGACGGCGGTGCGGGCCGGGGCGAACAGGGCCCGCAGCGCGGCCCGGTCGACCTTTCCGTTGGCGGTCACCGGCAGGTCCTCCACGGGCCGGAAGTGCCGGGGCACCATGTACGCGGGCAGGTGCGCCGCGCACGCCGCGGCCAGCTCCCCGGGCCCGGGGCCGTCCGCCCCCGTCCGGGTCCACACCGCTGCGAGCCGGCGGGAGCCCGCGACCTCCACCGCCACCACCACGGCCCGGCGGACCCCCGGGACCGCGCCCAGGACCGCCTCGACCTCGCCGGGCTCCACCCGGTACCCGCTCACCTTGAGCTGGTCGTCGGCCCGGGCCACGAAGTGGAAGTCCGCCCCGTCGAACCGGACGACGTCCCCCGTGGCGTACGTGCGGCGCGGGGTCCCGTCGCGGTGGGGCAGGGTCCGGAAGCGGGTCGCGGTCAGCTCCGGGTCGCCCAGGTAGCCGAGGCCGACACTGCCCCCGCCGACGACCAGCTCCGCCTCCTCGCCCGCCGCGAACGGCCGCAGCACGCCGTCCGCCTCGCGCAGCAGCTCCGCCCCGGCGACGGCACCGCCGATCGGCGGGTGCTCGGGCCAGGACGCGGCCTCCCGCGGGTCCAGCCGGTACTGCGTGACCACGTGGGTCTCGCTGGGCCCGTACTCGTTGACCAGGGCGACCCCGGCGGCCGCGCAGAACCCCCGCACCTCGGAGTTGACGACGAGGCGCTCGCCGGCGACCGCGATCTCCCGCAGGTCGGGCATCGCGTCCGGTTCGAACGCGGCGGCCGTGGCCAGCGCGTGCAGCCCCACCACCGGCAGGAACAGCCGGGCGACGCGCTGTTCGCGGATCAGGTCCATCAGCGCGAAGGGGTCCTGGCGCTCCTCGTCGCCGACCACGACCAGCGCGGCCCCGGCCAGCCAGGTGGTGACGATCTCCTCGTAGCCCACGTCGAAGCCGATCGAGGCCGCCTGGAGGGTGTGCGGCGGGCGGTCGTGGGCCCAGTGCCGCACGTGCCAGTCGCCGAGCGCGGCCAGCACCGACGGGGGAACGGCCACCGACTTGGGCTCACCGGTCGATCCGGACGTGGGGATGACGTACCCGACGGTCCCCTCGCGCAGCTCCTCCAGCGGGGCGCCGCGCAGCTCGCCGAAGGCGACCTCGGCGGGGCCGAGCCCGGTCGGCGCGGTGTGGTCGGGACGGACCAGCAGGGCGCAGAGCCGGGCGATCCGCGCGGCCCGCGGCGCGGGCATGCCCGGGTCGACGCAGACCACGCCCAGACCGGCCCGCCAGGCGCCGAGCACCGCGGCGCAGCGCTCCCAGGACCGTTCGCCGTGGACGGCGACCACGTCGTCCGGTCCCAGGCCGCGGGCGGCGAGCCCGCCCGCGATCTCGGCGGACAGCCGGTCGAGTTCGCCGTACGTGTGGGCGACGCCGCCGTCGACGACGGCCACCGCCGCGGGGTCGCGCCGGACGGCACGGATCAGGGGCCGGACGAGCGAATGCCGCGGTCCGCGCGCGTCGTCGGTGTGCATGGACGTCCCTTCTGGGGATGGTGCGAAGAGGGGGAGGGGTGCGGGCGGGACGACGGGCTCAGCCATGCGGTGCCGCGCCGTGCTCGTCGATCAGCGCCGCCAGCCGGTCGAGCCCGTCCTCGATCCGGTCGGGGTCCAAGGAGCTGCACGACAGCCGCAGTTGGCGCCCGGCCCGCTCGTGGTCGCTGAAGTGGCGCATCGGCGTGAAGAGCACCCCGTGCCGGACGGCGGCCTCCTCGACCAGGGCTTCGGTCACCGGGAACGGCACGTCGAGCACGACGAAGAAGCCGCCCCCGGGGGTGATCCACCGGACCCCGGGCGTCCGGGCGAACCGCCGGTGCAGCCCCTGGAGCAGACAGCGCAGGTTGCGCCGGTAGACGTCGATCTGGCGGCGGTTGGCCTCCAGCAGGCTGCCGTCGTGCTCCAGCAGCATGCCGCCGACCAGCGCCTGCGTCACCGGCGGGGTGTTGACGGTCAGCATGCTCTTGGCCCGGGCCAGCTCGTCGGCCAGCAGCGCCGGGCCGCCCGCCCCCGTGACCCGCTGGTCCGCGACGGCGAAGCCCACCCGGGCGCCGGGGAAGCAGGTCTTGGCCAGCGAGCCCAGGTAGACGACCCGCTGCCCGGTGTCGAGGGCCTTCAGCGTCGGCGGCCGGGAGCCGTCCGCCACCCGGAAGTACCCGTACGGGTTGTCCTCCAGCAGCAGCATGTCCTCCTGCTCCGCGAGCTCCAGCAGCTCCCGGCGCGTCTGCACCTCCAGGGAGTGGCCGCTCGGGTTGGAGAAGTCCGGCACCAGGTACAGCGCCCGGGGCCGCTCCCCGGCCGCGCGGACCTCGCGGACCCGCTCGCGCACCTGCTCCGGACGCACCCCGCGGGCGCCCTCGGGTACCGAGCGCACCGGGAGGTCCAGCAGCCGGGCCGCGCCCGTCAGCCCGACGTACGTCGGGTCCAGGGCCAGCACCACGTCCCGCGGGCCGGCCTTCAGTGCGCGCAGCACGAGCCACAGCGCCTCCTGCGCGCCCACCGTGACCAGGACGGCCTCCGGGTCGCAGACGATGCCCTCGTCCCGTTCGAGGTGACGGGCGATCAGCTCGTGCACGACCCCCTTGGTGCGGCCGTACTGGAACAGCTCCCGCCGCACCCCGGCCCCGTCGTAGCCCTTGTCCGCGGTGAGGTGGTGGATGTACGTGTCGAGGTAGCGGTGCAGGTCGGACGGGTCGAAGAAGTCCTCCGTCGGCCGCCCGGGGGCGAAGGACACCGCCTCGGGGAACCGTCCCGCGATCTCGTTGAGGAAGGTCATGGACAGCAGCGCGGGGTCCGCGAGGGACGCGTGCAGATCGGCCCGGTCCAGGGCCACGGCCGTGCGGGTCACCGGCCCGCCCCCAGAGCCGTCAGCCAGGGTGCGTCGGCAGGGGTGCCGCAGCCCGACAGCTCCAGGGCGGAGCGCAGTTCGGCCGCCAGCAGCCCCAGCACCCGGGACACGCCCTCCGCGCCGTCCGCGGCCAGGCCCCACAGGACGGGGCGGCCCAGCAGCACCCCGTCCGCGCCGAGCGCCAGGGCCTTCAGGACGTCGGTCCCCCCGCGGATCCCGCTGTCCAGCAGCAGCCGGCAGGACGGCGGGACCGCCCCGCGGACCGCGGGCAGCATGTCCGCGCTGGCGACCGCGCCGTCGAGCTGGCGGCCGCCGTGGTTGGAGACGACGACGGCGTCCGCACCGGCCGCGGCCGCGATCGCGGCATCACCCGGATCGAGGATCCCCTTGACGATCAGCGGCAGCCCCGTCTGCTCCCGCAGCCGGGCCAGGTCGTCCCAGCCCAGGGCGCGGGCGAAGGACTCGGCGGTGTGCTCCGCCACCGCGCACGTCCCGGCCCGGCGCTCGGCGGCCCGGCGGGTCGTGGCCGGGTCGAGGTGCGCGGCCGCCACACCCGCCGGCAGGGCGAAGCCGTTGCGCAGGTCGCGCAGGCGCCGGCCCATCGACGGGACGTCGACCGTGACCATCACCGCGGCGCAGCCCGCGTCCTCGGCGCGCCGCACCAGCTCGGCGGTGAGCCCCGGGTCCCGCTGGCAGTACAGCTGGAACCAGGTGACCCCGCCCAGCGCCGTGACCTCCTCCACCGGCACGCTGCTCAGCGTGCTCAGGGTGAACGGCACCCCGGCGGCCGCCGCCGCGCGGGCCGTGGCCAGCTCGCCCTCGGGGTGGAGCAGCCGCTGGTAGGCCATCGGCGCGACCGCCACGGGCAGGGCCGCCCGGCCGCCCGGCAGTTCGGCCGCGGTGTCGCAGCCCCCGGGGCCCGACAGGACACGGGGGACGAGGCGGATCCGGTCCAGGGCAGCCCGGTTGGCGGCCAGGGTCAGCTCCTCGCCGCTGCCGCCCGCGATGAAGTCCCAGACCTCCGGGGGCAGGGCCCGGCGGGCGGGACCGGCGAAGTCCTCCAGCCGGACCGGGACCGGCGCGGTGTCGTGCCCGGCGCTCACCGCAGGACCTCTCCAGCGCCCAGCCGCTCGGCCTCGACGGCCTCGTACAGGGCCTTGATGTTGCCGTTGCCGAAGGTGCGGGCGCCGAACCGCTCGATCACCTCGTGGAAGAGGGTGCGGCGGGGGTGGGTGGAGCGGGTGAAGATCTGGAAGAGCTGCCCGTCGTGGTCCTCGTCGACCAGGACGCTGATGCGCTGCAGCTCCTGCGTGGAATGCCGGGCCAGGTCGAGCCGGTCCGCGAGCATCGTGTAGTAGGCGTCGGGGACGCTCAGGAACTCCACGCCGCGCTCGCGCAGCGCCCCGACCGCCCGGACGACGTCCTGGGAGGCGAAGGCGATGTGCTGGACGCCCGCGCCGCCGTGCTCGGCGAGGAACCGGTCGATCTGCCCCGGCTCGCGGGAGGTGTCGGGCTCGATCAGGGTCAGGGTGACCTCGCCGGAGGCGCTCTGCACCACCTTGGAGTCCATGGCCTGCGCGCCGACCCGGATGAGCTCCTGGAAGATCATGCGGAAGCCGAGGACGCGGGTGTAGAACTCCACGGTCCGGGCGAGTTCCCCGGCGGGCAGGCAGACCGCGAAGTGGTCGAGCTCCTCCAGGAGTTCGCCGTCCGCGTCCGGTGCGGCGGCGTCCGGCAGCGGGGTGAAGCCCGGGGGCAGCCCGGCCGGGTCCGGCTCGACGAGGGTGTGCACGACGTCGCCGAACCCGGCGACCACGGCCCGGGTGCGGCCGTCGGGGTCCCGGCGCGGCACCGCCAGGGGGACCGCGCCGCGGGAGACCGCCTCGTCGAAGACGGCGGTCACGTCGGGCACGCTCAGCGCGATGTCGGCGACGCCGTCGCCGTGGGCCAGGACGTAGGCGGCGCCCGGGTGGTGCGGCGAGACGGCCTGGGTGAGGACGAGGGAGATCCGGCCCTGGCGCAGGAGCAGGGACTCCGCGTCGGCGGACGCGGCGCGGGCGACCGCACGGAACCCGAAGCGGCCGGTCATCTCGGCCGCCGCCGACGCGAGGTCGGCGACGTAGGACTCGACGTGGCTGATGCCGAAGGCGGGGGAGAAGGTCATGGAGCTGCCGTTCGTCATGGGGCCGCCGTCCCTCGCGGGGCGGCGGACACGGAGAGGACGGGGGCGGGGGCCGCGGCGGCCCCGGTCGTCAGGGAGGTGATCCGGGCGGGCAGGCCCCGCCACACCTCCGGGGTGTAGAAGTGGCCGCCGGGCAGGACGTCGTGGCGGAACGGGCCGTCGGTCAGCGCCGCCCAGCGCGGACCCGCGTCCTCGCCGATGACCGGGTCCGCGTCCCCGGAGAACACCTGGAGCGGGACGCCGGTCCGGGCACCGGGGGTGTGGGTGAAGGTGTCCCGGGCGGCCAGGTCGGCCCGCATCAGCTCCACGGCCATCTCGGTCAGCTCGGGCTCTTCGAGGACGTGTTCGGGCAGCAGGCCGTGGGTGCTCATCCAGCCGAGCAGCTCCTCGTCGCGCTGTCCCTGCGCCAGGAACCGGTCCCGGTCGGTGACCCCGCGGTCCGGGGCGTTGCAGGCGGAGACGACCAGGGCGCGGGGCGCGGGCGCGCCCGCCGCGGCGAGCCGCACGGTGACGTCGAAGGCCATCCAGCCGCCCATGCTGTGCCCGAACAGGACGTACGGGCCCTGCCCGGCCACCGCCGCGACCCCGGCGGCGGCGTCCGCCGCGAGCTCGTCCCAGGTCCGGGCGAACTCCTCGGCGAACCGCCCCTCGCGCCCCGGATAGCAGACGGCCACCAGGCCGGCGCCGTCCGGCAGGGCCGGGATCCAGTCGTGGAAGGTGGCGGTGCCCCCGCCGCAGAAGCCGAGGCAGACCAGGGTGGGCGCGCCGTCCGCGGTCTCCTTCAGACGCACCGCGGTGGTGTCGAGGACGCTCACGAGGCCTCCCCGGCGGCCAGCGCGTGCACCGACTGCGCGTGCCGGGCCAGGTCCGCGAGGACGGGGAAGCGGTAGACGTCCTTGGTCCGCAGCGCGATCCCGGCGTTCTTCTTCAGCCGGGACACCACGCGCAGCGCCAGCAGCGAATGGCCGCCGAGCGCGAAGAAGTTCGCCTCCGCATCGACGCCGTCCCGCCCGAGGACCTCGGCCCACACGGCCGCGATCAGCTCCTCCAGCGGGCCCTCGGGGGCGCGCCCGGAGGACTCGGACCCGGCCGCGGGGGCCGTCGGCAGCGGCGGCAGCGCCTCGGTGTCCACCTTGCCGTTCGGCGTCAGCGGGAGCGCGTCGACCGTGACGAAGACGGACGGGACGAAGTACGCGGGCAGCGCGGCCCCGCAGTGCCGGCGCAGCTCCGCGTCGGTCACCCGGGCCCCGGGAGCCAGGACGCAGTACGCCGCGAGGAGGGTGTCGCCGTCCGGCCCGGTCCGGGCCACGGCGACGGCCGCCTCCACCGCCGCGTGGCCGCGCAGCCGGTCCTCCAGCTCGCCCGGCTCCACCCGGAAGCCGCGGACCTTGAGCTGCCGGTCGGTGCGGCGCAGGAACTCCAGACCGGAGTCGGCCCGCCAGCGCACCAGGTCGCCCGTGCGGTACATCCGGCTGCCGTCGGCGGCGAAGGGGTCCGCGACGAACCGCGAGGCGGTCAGCCCGGGCCGGCCGACGTAGCCGACGGCCACGCCCGGACCGGCCAGGTACAGCTCGCCCGTGGCGGCCGGCCGCAGCGCCTCGTCGAGGACGAGGGCGCGGACCCCGGCCAGCGGCTCGCCCAGGCGCGGGGCGGCCCCGGTGATCCGGGTCGCGGTGGCGTCGACGGTGCACTCGGTCGGGCCGTACAGGTTCCAGGCCTCCACGGACGGGTCCTCGGCCAGCGCCCGCCACATCGCCGCCGGCACCGGCTCGCCGCCCAGCAGCAGCCGCAGCGGACGCCCGGGCCGCAGCCGCGGACCGGTCAGCTGCCAGTGCGAGGGGGTGCAGTCGAGGTCGGTCACGCCGTGCGCGTCGAGCAGTGCGTCCAGCCGGGCCGGGTCCGTACGGTCCTCGTCGTCCAGGACGACCAGGGTGTCGCCGCGGCACACGCGGACCCACTGCTGCACGGACGCGTCGAAGGACAGGCTGGCGTTCCAGGCGACCACGCGGTGGCCGGACGGGTAGACGCCCCGCTCCTCCAGGCCCGCGACGAGTGCGGCGACGCTGCCGTGCGTGACCTCCACGCCCTTGGGCAGGCCGCTGGAGCCCGAGGTGTGGATGACGTACGCCGCGGTGGCGGGGTGCCCGGCACGGCCGGACGGCTGCCCGTCGGCCTGCGCGGCAGGCGCCGCCGTGTCCGCGTCGGCCGTGTCCGCGTGCGCCGTGTCCGCGTCGGCCGTGTCCGGGACGGCCGTGTCCGGGTCCAGGACCGGCAGGCCCTCGGCCCACTCGGCCGAGGCCCCCGCCCGCGCAACCACCGCACGCAGCCCGGCGTCGGCCGCGATGTGCGCGAGCCGCTCTCCGGGGTACGCCGGGTCCAGCGGGACGTAGGCCGCACCGGCCCGCCACACCGCCAGCGGGGCCACGGCCCAGCCCGTGCCGCGGGGCAGGCTCACGCCGACCCGGTCGCCCGGGCGGACGCCGAGCGCGCGCAGCGCCGCCGCCAGCCGGGCCGTGCGCCCGGCCAGCTCCTCGAAGGTCAGGGAACCGTCCGCGGCGTGCACCGCGGCCCGGCCGGGGAAGGTCCGGGCGGTCTCCAGGAACCGCTCCACCAGGTTCGCCGGCTCAGCCACGGGACACCGCCGCCACGGTTCCGGCGCGCGGGGCGACGGTCGGGGCGCAGTCCGCCACCGCGACCGGGTCGCCCATGGCGACGACGATCCGCCGGTCGCCGCGGAAGGGGTCGCGGCCGTGCGCGGTCAGGACGTTGTCGACGATCAGCAGGTCCCCCGGCTGCCAGGCGCGACGCACGGTGGCCCGCTCGTAGGCGGCGTTGACGGCCGCCAGGTCCGCCTCCGTCAGCGGGACGCCGTCACCGAGACCCGTGTCGAACGGCAGCCCGTCCGGACCGAGTTCGTCCAGCAGCACTTCGCGCAGCTCCTCGTCCAGCGAGAAGCGGTTCCAGAACGCCATGTGGTTGAACCAGACCTCGTCGCCGGTCTGTTGGTGGCGGACGATGCCGGGCCGCACCTGGCTGGTGCGCAGCGTCCCCTCTTCGTCCCAGGCGCAGGCGATGGCGTTCTCGGCGCAGTACGCCTCGACCTCCTCGCGGGTGGTGGCCCCGAAGGCGGACTGCCAGGCGACCGAGAGGGTCTCGGAGTAGGTGCGGGTCAGGACCCAGCCGGAGGCGCGCATCCGCTCGACCAGAGCGGCGGGGAGCGAGCGCAGCACCTCGCGGCAGTCGGTGACGGGGGTCGCGCCGCCCTCCTCGGGGGCGGTCAGGCAGCCGAAGAGCAGCAGGCCGGGGAAGGTCAGCGTGTAGCTGTTCTCGTTGTGCGGGCGGATCGCCTGCGCGGCGGGCAGGTCGGTGGAGGAGAAGACGCCGGAGCCGAAGTCGCTGCGGGGGGTGGCCTTCTCGCGGTACGGGGTGGCCCGGCGGACCAGCTCGTCGCGGACGACGGCGAAGTCGTCGACGCTGCGGACCGGCAGCCCGCTCACGTACACGGCGCCGAACCGGTCGAGCCCGGCGCGCAGTTCGGCGCGGTGCTCGGCGAGCCAGTCCCGCGCGGCGGCCGCGTCGGCCAGCTCGGGGGCGCGGACGGTGGCCGGGGCGCCGGGCTCGGTGAGCCAGTCGAGGACGCCCGCGAAGGGGACGGCCCCGGCGGCGGTGGCCCCGCCAGCGGTGGCCTCGGCGGCAGGGGCCTCGGCGGCGGGGGCCACTGCGGGGGTGGTCGGGTGCGGGCTCATGCGGCACCGCCCGCGGCCGGCGCCTGCGCGGCGTGACGGAGCTCCAGGGTGCAGCACTTGACGCTGCCGCCGCCCTTGAACAGTTCGGACAGGTCGACGCCGATCGGCGTGAAACCGCGCTCGGCCAGCCGGTCCGCGAGCCCGCGGGCGGCCTCGGCGAGCAGGACGTTGCGCCCGTCGGAGAGCGCGTTCAGCCCGAAGACCTCGGCGTCCTCCTCCGTGGCCAGCAGCGCGTCCGGGTACAGCTCGCGCAGCACCGCCTGCGACTCGGCCGAGAAGGCGCCGGGGAAGTACATGATCTCGTCGTCGTCGAGCACGGCGAGGGCGGTGTCCAGGTGGTAGAAGCGCGGGTCGACCAGGGTCAGGCCCACCACCGGGGCGCCGAGCACCCGTTCGGCCTCGGCGTGCGAGGCCGGGTCGGTGCGGAAGCCGGTGCCCGCCAGGATCCGGGACCCGGCGACCAGGTAGTCGCCCTCGCCCTCGTTGACGTGCTCCGGGGCGACCACCTCGGCATAGCCGTTGGCCTCGAACCAGGCCTGGTAGGCGGGGGCTTCGGCGGCGCGCTCGGGGTGGCGGAAACGGGCCATCAGGACGCGGTCGCCGAGGACGGTGGCACCGTTGGCCGAGTAGACCATGTCGGGCAGCCCCGGAACCGGGTCGATCAGGTCGACCGTGTGCCCGAGCTCCCGGTAGAGGGCGTACAGCCGCTCCCACTGCAGGACGGCCAGGTCGGTGTCGGTCGGCTTGGCCGGGTCCATCCAGGGGTTGATGCGGTAGTCGACGGTGAAGTGGGACGGGCGGCACATCAGGTAGTGCCGGGGACGGGCGGTGCGCTGGACGGTCATCGGCTCAGACCTCCCCGAGCGCGGCGACCAGACCGGCCGGGCGCAGATCGGTCCAGGTCGTCTCGATGTGGTCCAGGCAGTCCTGGCGACCGGCCGGGCCGTGGGTGGCCGTCCAGCCGGCGGGCACCTCGATCGAGGCGGGCCACAGGGAGTGCTGGTTCTCCTGGTTGACGAGGACGAGGTAGGTGGCTTCGTCGTCCTCGAAGGGGTTGGTCACAGGTGCTCCTGTCACGTCGTGGTGGTGGGTGTCGCGCCGGGTCGCGCGAGGCTGGTGGGTCCGGTGGCGAGGTGCCAGCCGTGGAAGGGGGAGGGGGGCGCGAGCGCGCGGCGGCAGATGGCCAGCGCGGCCTCCGCGGCGGTCGTCCCGGGCGTGGCCACGGTGAAGAGTCCGAGGTCCACGCCGTGCGGACCGCTCCGCACGCTGATGTGCTCCAGGCGCTCCCCCGGGCGGGCCGCGCCCCGGAGCAGGCGGAGCAGGAGGCCGTCGTCCGCGGGACCGGGGCCGGGCCCGGGCGGGACGAGAGAGATGAGGGTCAGCTCCACGCGCCCGGGTCAGTCCCAGATGAGGCCGTACGTGACCGCGCCCGGGGCGGCCGGGAGGGGCGCCGAGGCCGCCCGGACGGTGCCGGCCCCGGCCGTGTCCGCACCTGACGGCCCGCCGACGGTGAGCGCGAGCGCGGCGCAGGCGAGGGCCGCGACGACGGCCACGGCAGCGGTGCGGACCGGACGGGCGGCGGTGTGGACGCGAGAAGTCATGGAGGTGCCCTCATCGGGAGTGGGGAAGGGGTGCCGAGCGGCACGCCTCCATCCTGGCCAAGGTGTTGACCTGGGGGAACGGGTTCAGGGGTGGCGGAAGCGGCCTGGACGCTTTGGGACACCCGCCCCCGGCCGAGCCCTCGGCCGGGCCCCCGGCCGGGCACCGCCGAGGCGCCGTCGACGGCCGGCCGGAGCCGTGTCGACGAGCTGACCGGAGCCGCGTTGACGCGCGTAGAGGGCGCGTTTATGTCACGTAGATCTCCCGCAGGCAGGCTGCTCGCAGATCGACGGGGGCGACCGCATGCGAAGAGGGGAACCGATGTCCGTGACGCTCGGCCTGGAGGAGCTCGACCAGACGGTGTACGAGGAGATGCTGGCCCGGCCCGAACTGGGCCTGGCCGAACTCGCCGCCCGGCTCGGGGTGGAGCCCGACCGGGTCCGCGACTGCCTCGACCGGCTGTTCGCGCTGCGCCTGGTCCAGGCGTCCTTCGAGACGCCCGGCCGCTTCACCGTCGTCGACCCGGTCCTCGGGATGCAGCGGCTCCTGGACCAGCAGCACGAGGAACTGGTGCGCCGGCACCGCCAGGCCGCGGGCCACCAGCAGGCCCTGGTCCGGATCCTCGCGGGCGCCGGCCCCGGCGGCCGCCCGGCCGAGGGCGTCGAGCGGCTGGCCGGACTCGACGCCGTGCAGCGGCGGTTGGAGCGCCTGGCGCTGGAGGCCAGGACCGAGGTGCTGACCTTCATGCCGGGCGGTCCCCAGTCCCCGGCCGCGCTGGAGGCCGCCGAACGCAACGACGCCCTCGTGCTCGGCCGCGGCGTCGCCATCCGCACCATCGGGCTGGACCTCGTCCGGGAGGATCCGGGCACCCTGCGTTACAGCCGGGCGCTGCTCGCGGGCGGCGGGGCCTTCCGTACGGTCGCCGCGCTGCCGACCCGGATGGTCCTGGTCGACCGGACCCACGCCCTCGTGCCCATCGACCCGGCGGACAGCCGCCAGGGCGCGCTGTTCCTCTCCGCACCCGGCATGATCGCCCCGCTGGTCGCGCTCTTCGAGCGGGAGTGGGGCGCGGCCGTGCCGCTGGGCGCGGATCCGTCGGAGGCCGTGTACGTACCCACTGAGCAGGAGCGTTCCCTGCTGGGCCTGCTGGCCGAGGGCCACACCGACGAATCCGCCGCCGGACAGCTGCACATCTCGGCCCGCACCGCCCGGCGGATCATGGCCTCGCTGATCGAACGGCTGGGCGCCCGCAGCCGGTTCGAGGCCGGGCTGCGCGCGGCCCGCCTGGGATGGGTGTGACCCGGACGCGGTCCCTCCCTTCCGTCGCGCGGGCCCGGCCGGGCCGCCGCCGCGCCGCCGTGACCGATTCCGATGGGATGGTCATATGAACCGCTTAGGATGACGCTCCGTACATCGGCGGGCCAGGACGACTGGGGACCAACCGCCGTGTGGAGCTGTGCACGCGCACAGGGGGAACTCGTGGAATTCTTCGTGCTCGGTTCCGTGGGCGTGGCCCACGGGGGACCGGTGCTGACCGGTGGTCCGCCACAGCAGCGGGCGACCCTCGCCGTCCTGGTGCTCCGCGCGGGCCATGTCGTGCCGCTGCACGAACTGACCGCCGCGGTCTGGGGGGAGTCCGCCCCGGGCTCCGCGGTGATGATCCTGCGGACCTACGTCTGGCGGCTGCGGAAGCTGCTGGAGGGCGGGGAGTCCGGGAAGACCGGGGCCCAGGTCCTGGAGTCCGTGAACGACGGCTACCGGCTCGCGGTGCCGCCGGGCTCGGTCGACGCCGTACGGGCCGAGGAGCTGGCCGCGAGGGCCGCGCGCGCCCACGCGGCCGGGGAGCTGGAGGTCTGCGCCGAAGCCCTGGCCGAGGCCGGGTCCCTGTGGCGGGGCGAGCCGCTGGCCGGGGTGCCGGGGCCGTTCGCCGAGAGCCAGCGCTCGCGCCTCGCGGAACTGCGGCTGCACCTGCTGGAGGAGCGCCTCGGGGTGGACCTGCTGCTCGGGCGGCACGAGCGGGCCGTCCCCGAGCTCACCGCCCTCATCCGCGAGGAGCCGCTGCGGGAGCGCCCGTACGGGCTCCTGATGCGCGCGCTGTACGCCGCGGGGCGCCAGGGCGACGCCCTCGCCGTGTTCGGCCGGGCCCGCGAGGTGCTGGCCGACGAACTCGGCCTGGACCCGGGCCCGGACCTCCGCTCCCTGCACGCGCGCATCCTGTCGGGCGACCCGGCCCTCCTCCCCGCCCCCGCATCCCCGGCCCCCGTCCCCGGGGGCCGGCCGCCCGCACGGCTCCCGGCCGCACCCTCCGGCGCCGCGCCGACGGCACCCGCGGGAGCGCACGGTGTCGCCCCGGGCGGCGTACCGGCTTCCGGCGGCGCGCCTGCGGGACCCGAGGGGTTCCCGGCGGCGTCCGCCGGGGCCGCCGGGGCACCGGCCGGGTTCGCGGGGGTGGCCGCCGGGCCGGCGGGTGAGTACGCCGCGGGCGCGGCCGGGGCGGCGGCGAGTGCTGCGGCGAGTGCTGCGGCGGGGGCTGCGGCCGGGGCGCACGGTGTCGCCGCGGGCGGCGTGCAGGCCTCCGGGGGCGCGCCTGCGGGACCCGAGGGGTTCCCGGGGGCGGCTGCCGGTCCGGCAACGGTGTCCCCCGCCGGGGCACCGGCCGGGGTCCAGGGGGCGCAGGGGCACGGGCCTGCCGGTGTGGTTGCCCGGGCTCCCGGGGACCCGGGAGCCGGCCACGCCGGGGTCCGGGCCGGGCTGCAGGGCGGGGCCCCTGGCCCGGCCCGGGCCGCGGTGTCCGGGGCTGCCGTGGCGCCTGACCTCGCTCAGGGGCAGGGCGCGGCCGCGGCCGCGGCCGGGTACGTCCGGCCCGCCCAGCTCCCGGCCGACATCGCCGACTTCAGCGGCCGTGCCGCCGAACTCGCCGCCCTCACCGGCGCCCTGAGCGACCCGGCCCGCACCGCCCTGGCCGTCGCCGCCGTGAGCGGGATGGGCGGCATCGGCAAGAGCGCCCTGGCCCTGCGGGTCGCGCACCACGTCAAGGACGCCTACCCCGACGGCCAGCTCTACGCCGACCTCCGCGGCACCGGCAGCGACCCCGCCGACCCCGGCACCGTCCTGGCCAGCCTGCTCGGCGCACTCGGCGTGCCCCGCCGAGAGGTGCCGCCCTCGACGGAGGACCGCGCCCGGCTCTTCCGTACCGTCCTGGACGGCCGCCGGCTGCTCCTGCTGCTCGACGACGCCCGGGACACAGCCCAGGTCAAACCGCTGCTCCCGGGCGCCGCGGGCTGCGCCGTGGTCGTCACCAGCCGGGCCCGCCTGGGCGGGCTGCTGTCGGGACGCCACGTCCAGCTCGCGGAGTTCACCCCGGCGGAGGCGCTCGGGCTGCTGCGCCAGATCGTGGGCGCCGACCGGGTGGACCGGGAGGAGGAGGCCGCGGCCGCGCTGGTCGCGGCCTGCGCCCGGCTGCCGCTGGCGGTCCGCATCGTCGCCGCCCGCCTCGCCGCCCGGCCCGGATGGACCGTCGCGCACCTCGTGGCCCGCCTCGCCGACGAGCGGCGCCGGCTGACCGAGCTGCGGGCCGACGACCTGGCCGTCGCCGCCGTCTTCGAGCTGGGCTTCCGCCAGCTGACCGGGCCCCAGGCGAGCGTGTTCCGCCGGCTCGCCCCCGTCTCCCGGCCCGGCATCGGGCTCGCCGCGGCGGCCGCCGCCCTGGACCTGGCCGAGCCGGAGGCCGAGGAGCTGCTCGAAGCCCTGGTGGACGCCGCCCTGCTCGAATCACCGGAGCCGGGCCGCTACCGCCACCACGAGCTGGGCCGGGACTTCGCGCTCAACCTGCCCGCCCCGGCCCGCGGGCCCGGCCTGCCGGTGCAGCACCGCCTCCTGCAGCACCTGCTGGGCATGGCGGCCGAGGCCTTCCAGTGGATGATCCCCGGGGACCCGGTGCACCGCTCGATCGTCGCGGCGGCCGCCGAACCGGGGGAGGGACGGCTCGCGGACCTGACCGAGGCCCGCGCCTGGGTCGTCGCGGAGTTCGACTGCGCGCTGCACGCCGTCCAGCTCGTGGTGCGGCGGCCGGACGCCGCGGACACGGAGCAGCTGACGATGGCCGCCGACCTGCTGGTCGCGCTCAGCTCGTTCGGACAGGACATCCCGTACGCGCGGATCACCGCGACCGCCGCCGAACTGGCCCGGGCCGCGACGCTGCGCGGCAACGACCGCGCGGCCGGGCGCGCCCACTTCCTCACCGGGAACGCGGCGCTCCAGGCCACCGATCTGGGCCGGGCCCGCGCCGCCTCCGAGCTGGCCGTGCGGGCCTGCCGCCGGGCGGGCGACCGGGCGATCCTGCAGCAGGCGTACAACGACCTCGGGGTGATCGCCCAGTTCGAGCACCGCTTCGGCGAGGCGGCCGAGTGCTTCGACGAGGCGCTCGTCCTGGCGCGGGAGCAGGGCCACCGCTCGGGCGCCCTGACGATCACCCTCAACGCCGCCCTGGCCCGCATCCGCGGCGGCCGGGCGGCCGAGGCGCTGCCCGCGTGCGAGGAGGCCCTGCAGGCACTGCGGGAGATGGCCGACCACCACGGGGTCGCCCACGCGCTGTGCGTGCGCGGGCAGGCCCTGCACGAGCTCGGACGGCTGGAGGAGGCGCTGGCCGCGTACGAGGAGTGCCTCGACCTGTGCGACGCGGTCCGGATCCCGGGCCAGCGCGCGCAGGCCGACTACCGCTGCGCCAGGACGCTGAGCGACCTCGGCCGGACCCGGGAGGCGCTGGAGGCCTCCGCCCGGGCCGTGGCCCATCTGCGCACGGTGCCGGGCCGGGGCCGCGACCGCGGCTACGCCCTGCTGATCCACGCAGGGGTCTGCCTGGCGGCGGGCCGGCGCGAGGAGGGGCTCAGGCACGCGGGCGAGGCGCTGGAGGTGTTCGAGCGGGCGGGCCTCCCGGAGGCCGAGGAGGCCCGCACCCTGCTGGAGACGGGTGTGGCGGTCAGGCCCGGCTGTTGAACTCGTTGTGGTCCAGGCGGGGGCGGGGCGTGGTGTTGCCGTCGGCCGAGACGCTCGTGCCGCGGTCCGCGGTGAGGGCGGGGGCGCCGGCGGTGGCACCGACGGCGAGCAGCGCGACGAGCGCGGCCGGGACGAGGAGGGCCAGACGGCGCGTGACGGACGTGCGGGTGTGCGGCACGGTGGATCCTGTCTGTCGGTCCAGGTGCCGTGCGCGGCCCCTGGCTGGCTTGCGGGCTGTTCTGCCGAGGAGACTCGCAGCCGTCCATCTACGTTTCATATACGCCGCCGGCGGCTGCCGCCGTGGGGCCGGCACGGGACACGCCGACGGCCCGCCTGCAGAGGGCCGTTCTCCGGAGACGGGGCCGCGCCGGGGTTCGCGCCGGGCGGGCGCGGCCCGGACGGGGGGAGGGCAGGAGGACGGTGGGCCGCCGTCCTCCTGCCCGGGGGTCAGGCTGCGGCGCAGGTGTGGGCCGGTGCGTCGGCCGTGGTTGTGGTGACGGTTGCCGTGGCGGTGAAGACGACCGCGCCGTCCTGGTGGGCTGCGACGCGGACCGGGAGGCGGTCCGTCGGCTCCTCGGTGACCGGGCTCGTCTCGATCCAGCAGGGGGAGTTCAGCTCGGCATATCGGAAGAAACGTATCTCCATGTCGGTCAGGACGCCCTGCCGCGGGAAGGCGCAGCCGTACGCGCCCTGGCGGACGGCCTCCAGGAGGAGCATCCCGGGGGCGTGGTCGACGGGGTGGTCGAAGAGGATCGGGTGGTTCAAGTCGGTCCGCAGCAGCGTGCGGTGGGTGGAACCGCTCGGCGCGAGCACCACGTCGTGGAAGCGGTCGCGGCCCACGCGGCGCGGCGCGAGCGGCGGCGCGAGCGGCGGCGCGAGCGGCAGGGCGCGGGCGGCAACCTGTTCCAGATCCGCATAACCCCCGCGCAGGCGCTGGTAGATGGCGGGCGGCTGGTTGGTGAAGGCGGCCTCGGCCGTGCCCAGGAGTTCGCCGTCGCGCGTCGCCGTCACGTGCATGCTGAGCCCGGCCAGCCTGCTGCCCCGGCGCGTGATGCCCGAGCACCGGACGTGCAGCGTGATGTCGGCCGGGGTCGGCCCCACCACCAGTGCGTCGGGATTGACGGAGTAGCTGAACGTGTCCCAAATCTGCCGGTGCCCGAACGGGACCTCGTAGGCGATGTGGCTCAAAAGCGGGATCGCCTGGCGCACGGACTCGGCCAGGAGCAGCGGGTCGTGACGGCCCGCCACCGGAGTGTAGAAGCTGTGCGTGCGCGGCCACTGGGCGGTGATGGCGTACTCGTCGGCTCCGACGGCACGACACCCGGTGAGCAGCACTTCCGAGTGCGCGCTCTTGTGTACGTACTCCCGAGGCAAGGCGCTGGTGAGCGCGGCAATCGACGAAGCTCCATGTCTGGCTAACACGGTCACGATCAAGGCCCCCTAGAAACGGCGTTGCGAACTGGTGCTTGAGTGCGTCGAGACTTAAAATAGAGGATGTTCGTTTTTTTTGTCGAGGGAGTTGAGACATCGTGTCAGAGCGCAAGCGGCAACGCGCACCACAGCAGCGGGCGGTCCAGACGAGGGCGGCGATCCTGCGCGCGGCCGCGGAGGTGTTCGACGAGTTCGGCTTCAGCGGCGCCAGCATCAGCAAGATCATGCACCGGGCTGAAGTCACCCAGGGCGGCATGTACTTCCACTTCGGCTCCAAGGAGGAGCTCGCGTACGCCGTGATGGTCGGCCAGGGCGAGGGGCTGGTGTTCCCGGCCGGCGAGGACGGCCTGCAGCACCTGGTGGACATCACGCTCTACCTGGCCGAGCAGCTCCAGCACAATCCGGTCCTCCGGGCGGGCGTACGACTGGCCGTGGAGCAGGGCGAGTTCGGCTTGCGCGACGACGTCGCCTACCAGGCCTGGCTGCTCGAGTTCCGC
This sequence comes from Streptomyces sp. NPDC032472, assembly GCF_040636955.1. Taxonomy (NCBI): domain Bacteria; kingdom Bacillati; phylum Actinomycetota; class Actinomycetes; order Kitasatosporales; family Streptomycetaceae; genus Streptomyces; species Streptomyces sp. NPDC032472. Next base: position 85,978 of record NZ_JBEZVK010000009.1, on the reverse strand, counting down.
CAGCAGCTGCGCTTCGCCCGCGCCAAGGGAGAGCTCCAGCCGGACGTCGACGACCACGAGCTGGCGTGGGTGTTGGTCAGTTCCTTCACCGGTGCCCAGCTCTTCTCCCAGGCGTCGACCGGGCGCGCGGACCTGCCGCAGCGGATCGCCGTCCTGTGGCGCTACCTGCTGCCCGCCGTGGCCGCCGACGGCGTCCGCGGCGCCATCCGCCTGACGCTGCCCCCGGCGGACCCGGCCGCCGCGACGGATGCGGACCCGGTGCAGGAGAAGTCGGCGTGAGCGTGCACCGCGTCGTCGTCACCGGGGCCACGGGCTTCGTGGGCTCGGCCGTGGTGCGCCGCCTGGCGGCAGCGGACCCGCACATCGAGGTGCGGGCGGTCTCCCGTACGCCTGCACCGGCCGCCGAGGCCGGCATACCCGGCGCACCCGGCGCACCCGGCGTGCGCTGGGTGGACGCCGACCTGACCGTCCCGGAAACCCTGCGCGGCGTGTGCGACGGCGCGGACGTCGTGCTCTCCCTGGCCTCGCACATCGGCCCGGAGCCGGAGCTGTGCACGGCGGTCAACACCGCCGGCACCGCGGCCGTGGCGGCCGAGGCGCAGCGCGCGGGAGTTGCGCGGATCGTCCACCTGTCGACCTGCGCGGTCTACGGGCCCGGCCCCCACCGCGGCCAGGACGTCGGGGAGCTGGTCCCCGCACCGGTGTCCCCGGCCAGCCGCAGCCGGCTGGCGGGCGAGGAACCGGTGCTCGCCGCGGGCGGGCTCGTCCTGCGCGCGGGGCTGGTGCTCGGGCCGGGCGACCGGTGGGTCGTGCCGGCGCTCGCCGACGCCTTCCGGCGCGTACCGGCGCACTGGGACGGCGGAGCGGGGACGGCCTCCTTCGTCGACGTCGACGACCTGGCCCGGCTCATCACGGCCTGCGCCCTCGGCGCGGGCGACTCGGCCGGGGCGGCGGGCATCCTGCACGCACACCACCCCGTTCCGGTGCGCAACGCGGAGCTCATGGCCGCACTCGTCGAGCACCGCGTACTGCCGGGGCGGCCCGCCGCGGACTGGCCGTGGGAGCGGTGCCTGGAGGCCCTGGCGGAGAGTCAGGGCTGGGTCAGCGAACGGCAGTTCACCCTCCTGGCGGGGGACCACTGGTACCGCGCCGACGCGGCGTGGCGGCTCACGGGCACCGACCCGGGGCCCGGACCGCTGGCCCGGCTCGGCGCGGCCGCACGGTGGTACCGGGGGAGGGGTGCCCAGGCTCCCGGCTGACGGGGCCGCACGCCGCGGCGAAATGCCAAAGCCTCGCCGCGATCGGGCCGGGCGGGCGCCGCGGGGAGGCGGCCCGGGTAGCGTCCCGATCCGTCCCGTCATCCCTGAAGGAGCTGAAATGCCCGACCTTTCGAACATCGTCAAGGCGTACGACATACGCGGTGTCGTGCCCGACGAGTGGGACGAGTCCCTGGCCGAGCTGTTCGGTGCGGCCTTCGTCGAGGTCGTGGGCGGCTCGGCGGTCGTGGTGGGCCATGACATGCGGCCGTCTTCGCCCGGTCTGTCGGCGGCCTTCGCGCGGGGCGCGGCGGCTCGCGGCGCGGACGTCACGCTGATCGGCCTCTGCTCGACGGACCAGCTGTACTACGCCTCCGGTTCCCTGGACCTGCCGGGTGCGATGTTCACGGCGTCGCACAATCCCGCCCGGTACAACGGGATCAAGCTGTGCCGGGCGGGTGCGGCCCCGGTGGGGCAGGACACGGGCCTGTCGCAGATCCGCGAGCTGGTGGAGAGGTGGCTGGACGAGGGCGCCCCGGCGGCTCCGGAGGGCACGGTGGCGGGGACGGTCTCGGAGCAGGACACGCTGGCCGGTTACGCGGACCGTCTGCGGGGCCTGGTGGACCTGGCGCCGATCCGCCCGCTGAAGGTGGTCGTCGACGCGGGCAACGGGATGGGCGGCCACACCGTGCCCACGGTCTTCGAGGGCCTGCCGCTGGATCTGGTGCCGATGTACTTCGAGCTGGACGGTACGTTCCCGAACCACGAGGCGAACCCGCTGGACCCGAAGAACATCGTGGACCTGCAGGCGCGTGTGCCGGCGGAGGGCGCGGACCTGGGGATCGCGTTCGACGGCGACGCGGACCGCTGTTTCATCGTGGACGAGCGCGGTCAGGGCATCCCGCCGTCGGCGATCACGGCGCTGGTCGCGGCCCGGGAGCTGGCCCGCAACGGCGGGTCGGGGACGGTGATCCACAACCTGATCACCTCGTGGTCGGTGCCGGAGGTCGTCCGGGAGAACGGCGGCACCCCGGTCCGCACCCGCGTGGGCCACTCCTTCATCAAGGAGGAGATGGCGAGGACGGGTGCGATCTTCGGTGGTGAGCACTCCGCGCACTACTACTTCAAGGACTTCTGGAACGCGGACACCGGCATGCTCGCCGCGCTCCACGTCCTGGCGGCCCTCGGCGGCCAGGACGGCCCGCTGTCCGCCCTGGTCGCCTCGTACGACCGCTACGCCGGTTCGGGTGAGATCAACTCGACGGTGGCCGACCAGAAGGCCCGTCTGGCGGCGGTGAAGGAGGAGTTCGCGGCCCGCGAGGACGTCACCCTCGACGAGCTGGACGGCCTGACCGCGACGGGCAAGGACTGGTGGTTCAACGTCCGCGCCTCGAACACGGAGCCGCTGCTGCGCCTGAACGTGGAGGCCCGTGACGAGGCGACGCTGGCCGGGGTCCGCGACGAGGTCCTCTCCCTCATCCGCGCCTGACGCCTGTCCGGGCCGGGCCGGGGCCGGCCCGGACAGGCCCGGAAGGGCGTCGGGCCGAGCACCCCGGGCGCGGCCGGCGGACAGCGGGCGGCGGCTCTCAGGCGGACCGGCGGGAACCGAGCGCCGTCGGGTAGACCGGGGGCAGGCCCGGGCGGTTCTGGCGGTCCCGCGGGGAGGGGACGCTCTTGTAGGCGTACGCCGCGGACACCAGGGTCATGTGGTGGTGCCAGCCGGGGAAGGAGCGGCCCGCGAAGTCGAGGAGGCCGAAGTCCTCCGCCAGGGTCCCCAGTGCCCGCCCCGCCTCGGTGGACTGCCTGGCCAGGTACAGCAGGTCGTCCATCCGGTGCTCCGTCATGTTGGTGATCCAGACCGGGCCGCCCCGGTGGCCGAGCCCCGGGCGGCGCTCGCCGAACAGGCGGTAGGTCCCGCGCCCCGTTGCCGGCGTGCCCGTCTCCGCGCCCGGTACCCGGACCAGACCCGAGTGGATCCGCATCGGCTGCGCCCGTGCGGCGGGGCCGGTGAGTACCGCCGTGTACGGGTGGCGGGTGTTGCCCAGGCGGGCGAGGTCGCCCGCGGTGCTCTCGCATCCCGCCGCCCGGCCCGCGTCACCGCGGCCAGGGGCGAGCCCCGCAGCTCTGACGGTGAGGGTGGGCGGGACGGAGACCAGGAAGTCGTGGCCGCGCCGGGCCAGCGCGCCCAGCAGCGCGGCGGCGCCGGTCAGCCGGCTCAGGTCGGCGACCACGGGGGCGTGGGCCGCCGAGGTGTGCGCGGCGATCGACTCGACGAGTTCGAGGACGAGGGCCTCCGGCGCCCGGTGTGCGATCCCGGGGGTGATCCGGGCCCGACGGCGCTGGCCGGGGTCGTCCGTCCAGGCCTCGGGGAGCATGAGCCGCCAGTCGACGGGAACGCTCGTCGCGCCCAGGGACAGGAACAGGCCGAGTCCGAACTGGCCGTTGACGGTTCGTCCGGCGGCGGGGTCGAAGCGGCGGTGCACGCCGACCGAGTGCTCACCGCGCTTCGGCAGGACCGCCTGGCCGATGGTCCAGGCGTGTACCGGGTGGCGTTCCTCGACCCAGTGCAGCAGTTCCAGGCGGGCCTGGTCCCAGTCCCAGGGGCTGGCGTTGATGAACTGCTGCAGGGACTGGGAGGCCGTGGGCGAAGCGCTGACGGAGGCGGCGAGCCGGCGCACGGACTTCTTGCCCGGCGTGGTCAGCAGCCCTTGGAGGTAGGCCTGCGCCCAGCGTCGCTGGTCGGCTCGCGGTAAGTGGCCGAAGAGGCGTTCCGTGTACCCGTCCAGCGCGGTGTCCATGGAGACCAGGGCTCTGGGCCGTGTGTCTGCCGTCATCTCTCCCCCTTCACTGCAGGCGCCGGTGTGTGGCGGCGAACTCCGGCCAGAATACAGAACGTTCGTTTTTTTTCTAGCTCAGGGCTGGCGTCCGTCCCGCGACTTGGGCACGTTGGAAGCCGGGGCGGCCGGCGCCCCGGGCGGCGCGGCGGGCGGGGGCTGCTTCTTCGCCAAGTCCGCGTTGTACGCCGGCGGCGCCCGGGAAAGGCTGGGGGCAGCCTCGCGGGCCCGTATGCCCGGCGAGTCGGGAACGACCTGGACGTCAGTGAGAGTGCTGCATTGGTAAAGCAAGAGCGCGGATTGCTCACCCGGAAACACCTCATCGCGGTGGCCGGCGTCGAATTCGACCGCAATGGATACGAAGGAACGTCGTTCACGCGGCTGAGCCGCTCCGCCGGAGTGTCGGTGGGTGCGCTCACTTTTCATTTCTCGTCCAAGGCGGAACTTGCCTTTGCCGTCGAGGAGTCGGGCCGGGCCGCCACCCGCGCGGTGGTCGAGCGCGTCATGGTGGGCGGCGGCCCGGCGCTGGACACCCTCGCCGCGCTCGTCGTCGCCCTGGGCTCGCTCATCGAGACGGACCCGGCCGTACGGGCCACGGCGCGGCTGACCCAGGAACGGGCCGGTGCCGGGGCCGGCCCCGAGTGGTACGGCTGCTGGCTGCCGGCGGCCGGGGTCCTGCTCGACCGGGCGAGGAGCGAGGGCCGGCTGCGGCCCGACGCCGACCCGCGTCCGGCCGTGCTGCTGCTGGCGCACCTGGTGGGCGGCACCGTCGCGCGCGTGCGCCACGGCCGGATCCGCCGGCCCGGTGCGGCCGTGGGCGAACTGCGGGAACTGTGGCGCGTGATCTGCCGCGGTATTGCGTCTCCGGCCGAGGGCTGCGGCCCGTGCCGAGACGCTCCGACCGGAAATGAAAATGCCTAAGTAGGCCTGAAGGGAAGGAAATTCAGGCCGAAGGGCGGCACGTCGCGCCTAGCCTCGGTGGCATGAATTCCTCATCTCACCGGATCACGAAGGCAGTCGTCCCCGCCGCCGGTCTCGGCACGCGTTTTCTCCCGCTGACCAAAGCGACCCCGAAGGAAATGCTTCCGGTCGTCGACAAGCCGGCCATCCAGTACGTGGTGGAGGAGGCGGTCGCGGCCGGCCTGTCCGACATCCTCATGGTCACCGGCCGCAACAAGCGGGCCCTGGAGGACCACTTCGACCGCAACTACGAGCTGGAGGAGGCCCTCCAGCGCCGGGGCGACCAGGACAAGCTCGACAGCGTCTGCGCCTCCACCGAGCTCGCCGACATCCACTACGTGCGCCAGCGCGACCCCAAGGGCCTCGGGCACGCCGTCCTGTGCGCCGCGCCGCACGTCGGCCGGGAGCCGTTCGCCGTCCTCCTGGCCGACGACCTGATCGACCCCCGCGACCCGCTGCTGTCCCGCATGGCCGAGGTCCGGGCACGGCACGGCGGCAGCGTCGTCGCCCTCATGGAGGTCGAGCCGGAGGTGATCCACCAGTACGGGTGCGCCGCGGTGGACCGCTCGACGGCCGGCGCCGGAGCCGGCCTGCGCATCACCGACCTCGTGGAGAAGCCTGCCCCCGGCACCGCGCCGAGCAGCCTCGCCATCATCGGCCGATACCTCCTCGACCCCGAGATCTTCGACGTCCTGCGGGCCACCGAGCCGGGGCGCGGAGGCGAGATCCAGCTGACGGACGCGCTGCGCGCCCTCGTCGAGGCGGGCAGGCCCGTCCACGGCGTCGTCTTCGACGGCCGGCGCTACGACACCGGGGACCGGGCGGAGTACCTGCGGGCGACGGTCAGGCTCGCCTGTGAGCGCGACGACCTGGGGCCCGAATTCCTCTCCTGGCTGCGCGAGTTCGTGGGAACGCAGCAGCTCGTGGGGGTCTGAGCCGCCTCGCGGTGGGCGACCGCTGAACTTCCCCGGTCGCCCACCCCGGTCCCCGGCCACTCGGGCAAGTTGCCGAAATAGCGCCGGGCTTCGCCGCCAGCGCAGGTTACCGAACAGTAGTTACGTAATTTCTTCCCCGGAGTCGTCGAACGAACGCCGCCGACGTCCCGGCCACCGAGCGCACGGAAGGAGGTGAACCACATGCAGAACCACATGCACCCCACACACCGCCCGAGCAAGCGGACCGCACTCCACATGGTCCAGGCGGTGTCCACGGCGGGCACCCCCGCCGCCGTGGCCGAAATCCCCGTCGGCGCACTGCACTGCGCTGACTCCCCGCGCACCGTCCAGGTGGACGAGAGCCACGCACAGGCCCTCGCCCAGTCCGGCCGGGCCCTCCCCCCACTGCTCGTGCACCGTCCGACCATGAGGGTCATCGACGGAACGCACCGGCTGAGGGCCGCCGTACTGCGCGGGCAGCCCACGGTGGACGTGACGTACTTCGACGGCAGCGCCGAAGACGCGTTCGTCCTCTCGGTGGAGGCCAACATCAGCCACGGGCTGCCGCTCACCCACGCCGAGCGGACCTCCGCGGCACTACGGATCCTGCGCTCCCACCCCGACTGGTCCGACCGCGGCATCGCGCGCCGGACCGGTCTGGCGGCCAAGACCGTCGCGGGCCTCCGCCGCCGCGAGGCTCCGGCGGCCGAGCCGCCGGGAAGAGTCGGCCAGGACGGCCGGATACGGCCGTCCGACCCGGCGCGCGGCCGAGAGGCCGCCGCCCGGCTGCTGGCGGGGCGCCCCACCGCCTCGCTGCGGGAGATCGCCCGGGAGGCGGGCATAGCGCCGTCGACCGTACGGGACGTCCGACGCCGGATCGGCGAAGGGGCGGACCCCGTGCCCGCCACCCAGCGCCGTCCCGGGACCACCGCGGGCCCGCCCCCCGTCGGGCCCGCGACCCCGGGACCGGGCCGGGCCCCGAACCGGGGCCCGGCCCCGGGCCCGGGACGCGGCAGAGCGCTCCCGGGCCTGGTCGCCGGCCTGTGCAAGGACCCCCTGCTCAGGCTGAGCGAAGCCGGTCGGCTCCTCCTGCGGATGCTCGACCTCCATGTGAGCGGGCTCCGCCACTGGGAGCGGATCGTCGCCTCGGTCCCCCCGTACCGGGCCGAGACCGCGGCCGCCGCGGCCGCCCAGTGCGCCCGCGACTGGCAGGAACTGTCCGAGGAGCTGGGCCGCCGCGCCTCGGAGGAGGCCCGCGCCTGAGCGCGCCTCCACCCCCAAGTACCGGCTCTCCCTGCGGGAGGGCCTCCGTTCAAGTGTGTGTGAAAGGAAGTCTGGCGATGTCGGTTGTCGAGGGTGCTCGGGTTGCGGAGGGTGTGGGGGAGGGCCCGGTTCGTTTGGACGGGCGTTTGAGGTTGGTGCTGGTGGTGCTGCTGGTGGCGCAGTTCATGCTGGCGGTGGACTTCTCGATCCTGAATGTGGCGTTGCCGGTGATCGGTGACGGGCTGGGGTTCTCGTTGTCGAACCTGCAGTGGATCGCGACGTCGTTTGCTCTGTGTGCGGCGGGGTTCACGTTGTTGTTCGGGCGGGTTGCGGATCTGTTCGGTCGGCGTCGGTTGTTCCTGGTGGGTCTGGCGGTGCTGGGTCTGTCGTCGTTGGCGGGTGGTCTGGCGAGCAGTCCTGAGATGTTGATCGCGGCGCGTGTGTTCCAGGGTCTGGCGACGGCTGCGGTGACGCCGGCGGGTCTGTCGCTGCTGACGACGTCGTTCCCGGAGGGTCCGCTGCGGCAGAAGGCTCTGGGGTTGAACGGTGCGCTGATGTCGGCGGGGTTCACCACGGGTGCGATTTTGGGTGGTGTGTTGACGGACCTGCTGTCGTGGCGGTGGGCGTTCTTCATCAATGTGCCGGTGGCGCTCGCGGTGTTGTTCATTGCTCCGGCGGTGATCAAGGAGTCGCGTCCTGATGTGCGTCCGCGTCTGGATGTTCCGGGTGCGACGGCGGTCACGCTGGGTCTGCTCGCTTTGATCTACGGGTTGACGCAGGCGGGTGAGCTGGGCTGGGGTTCGGTGTCGGCGCTGGGGTGGCTGGCTGCTGGTGTGGTGTTGCTGGTGGCGTTCTATGCGGTCGAGTCGAAGTCGGCGGCGCCGCTGGTTCCGGTGAGTGTGCTGAAGAAGAAGACGGTGGCGTGGGGGAACATCGCGGGTCTGATCGCGTTCCTGACGGAGACGAGTCTGGTCTTCCTGATGACGCTGTATCTGCAGGAGGTGTTGGACTTCTCGCCGCTGACGGCCGGTCTGTCGTTCGGTGTGCTGGGTATCGGGACGGTGATCGGTGGTTCGATTGCGCCGCGGGTGATCGGTGCGACGTCGACGCGGGCCACGCTGGTCATGGGTGGTCTGTTGCAGGCGGTGGCGACGCTGAGTCTGGTGGCGTTGGGTGAGACGTCGGCGAGCATGTGGCTGCTGCTGGTGGCGACGTTCGCCGGTGGTGTCGGGAACATGCTGGTGATCGTCGGGTTCATGGTGACGGCGACGACGGGTCTGCCGGACCACGAGCAGGGTATGGCGACGGGTCTGGCGACGATGACGCAGCAGATCGGTATCACGATGGGCACGCCGATCATGTCGGCGATCGCAGCGGCGAACGCCGACATCCATGCGGGCATCACCACCGCGGTGATCGTGAACACCGCGATCGTGCTGGTCGGGACCCTGACCACGGTCCTCTTCCTCCGCACCAAGCACACCGCCACCGCCTGACACACCCGCTCTCTCCCCTCCCCCCTTCCCCCCTCCCCCTCCGAGAGGCGGCCCGGCCGGGCCGGGCCGCCTCTCCCTCCCCCCACTCACACAGGTCTCCTTCTCCCAAGGAACGTGATGGACCTCCGTATCGAAGACCGCGTCTACCTCGTCACCGGAGCATCCTCCGGAATCGGCGCGGCGACCGCCCGCCTGCTGGCGGCCGAGGGCGCAACCGTCGTCGGTGTCGCCCGCAAGCCGTGGACCCCCGAGGCCCCCGGCGGACGCAGCGGCACCGTCAGCACCGTCACCGCCGACCTCACCGACCCCGACGCCGCCCGGCAGGTGGTCGACACCGTGCTGGACCGCCACGGCCGACTCGACGGCCTGGTCAACAACGCCGGCGCGCTGGAATCCCGTACCGGCTTCCTCGCCGTGACCGACGAGCAGTGGCACGACACCTTCGAGGTCAACTTCCACTCCGCGGTACGCGTGACCCGCGCCGCCCTCCCCGCGCTGCTGGAGGCGGACGCCGGTGGTGCACTCGTACACATCGCCAGCGAGGCCGCCCGCTTCCCCGACCCCGGCATCGTCGACTACGCCGCCACCAAGACGGCGCTGCTCTCGCTCTCCAAGTCCCTGGCCGCGGAGTTCGGGGCTCGCGGAGTGCGCTCCAACGTGGTCTCCCCGGGCCCCACCCGTACCGCCCTCTTCGACGCGCCCGGCGGCTTCGCCGAACAGCTCGGCCGGCGCTTCGGCCTCCCCGCCGACGAGGCCGTGGACCACTTCATCCGCGAGGAGCGCCGGCTCCCGAGCGGCCGCATCGGCACCCCCGAGGACGTCGCCCGCATCGTCACGTACCTGCTGTCCCCGCTCGCGGGCCAGGTCACCGGCGCCGAATGGAGCGTCGACGGCGGCGCCCTGCGGCAGATCTGACCGGGCCGATGCGACTTCCCCTCCCGCTCCTCGCCCTCGCGATCGGTGCCTTCGGCATCGGGACCACCGAATTCGTCATCGTCGGCCTGCTCCCGGACGTCGCCGGCGACCTGTCCGTGTCCATCCCGTCCGCCGGCATGCTGGTCACCGGCTACGCGCTCGGCGTGGTCGTCGGCGCCCCGCTGATGACCGCCGCCGGTGCCCGGCTGCCGCGCAAGACGATGCTCGTGGTGCTCATGGGCATCTTCATCGCCGGCAACCTGCTGTGCGCGCTGGCCGGCGACTACTCCGCCCTCATGGCCGGCCGGCTGATCGCCGCCCTCACCCACGGCGCCTTCTTCGGGATCGGCTCGGTCGTCGCCGCCGACGTGGTCGCCCCCGACCGGCGGGCCAGCGCCATCGCACTGATGTTCACCGGCCTGACCCTGGCCAACGTGCTCGGCGTCCCGCTCGGCACCCTGCTGGGCCAGCAGTTCGGCTGGCGCTCGACGTTCTGGGCCGTCACCGCCGTCGGAGTCGTCGGCATGCTCGGCATCATCGGACTCGTACCGGCGCAACCCAAGCCGCAGGCCGGCGCGCTCCGCGGTGAACTCGCCGTCTTCCGCAAGCCGCAGGTATGGCTGGCGCTGACGACGACCGTGCTCGGTTTCGGCGGCGTCTTCGCCTCCTTCACCTACCTCGCGCCGATGATGACCGAGCTCGCCGGGTTCTCCGACAGTGCGGTCGCCTGGCTCCTCGTCCTCTTCGGCGTCGGGCTGTGCGTGGGCAACGTGGCGGGCGGCCGGGCCGCCGACCGGTCCCTGATGCCCAGCCTGTACGTGATCCTCGGCGGCCTCAGCCTGGTGCTGGTGGTGTTCACCTTCACCTCGCACGCCGCCCTGCCCGCCGCGATCACCCTCGCCGCCTTCGGCGCGGTCGGCTTCGCGACGGTACCCCCGCTGCAGGCACGTGTGATGCAGCAGGCCGCCGGGGCCCCGGCCCTCGCCTCCGCGGCGAACATCGCGGCCTTCAACCTCGGCAACGCCCTCGGGGCCTGGCTCGGCGGCCTCGCCGTCGCCCACGGCCTGGGCTGGACGGCGCCCACCTGGATCGGCGCCGCCCTGGCGGCGGCCGGCCTGGGCACGGCGGCCCTCTCCGGGCGGCTCGACCGCAGGAGCGGGCCGCGCCCGCTGCCCGCGGAACCCCTCACCGGTCCCGGTGACTCACCCGCCGCGGCGGGTGCGGCCGGAGCCGGGTACGGCACCACGTCATCATCGAACAGGAGTTGAGGAAGAACCATGAACGGTGTCGATCGCCGGACCATGCTCACCCGCAGTGCGGCCGTCGTCGGAGGCGCGGCAGTGGCCGGCGCGCTCGGCAGCCAGGCCGTGGCCGCCGCGGCGCCCACGCCGGGCTCAGCGAACGCGGCGGCCGGTGCGGCCGCGGGCAGCGGATCGGTCGTCAAGCCGGGAGACCCCCGGTACCCGCTGCTGACCACCGGCAACAACCAGCGCTTCGTCGCCCGCCCCGACTACGTCAAGATGGTCCGGTCGACCGCGGACGCCGAACGCGCCCTGCGCGACGCGGTCCGGGCCGGCAAGCGCGTCTCCCTGCGCAGCGGCGGCCACTGCTTCGCCGACTTCGCCGCCCATCCGGAGACCGAGGTCATCCTCGACTTCTCCGAGATGACGTACGTCGGCTACGACCCCGCCTTCCGGGCCTTCGTCGTCGAACCCGGCGCCCGGCTGATGAACGTCTACGAGGCCCTGTACAAGGGCTGGGGCGTCACCATCCCCGGCGGCATCTGCTACAGCGTCGGCGCGGGCGGGCACATCGCGGGCGGCGGGTACGGCCTGCTCTCCCGCGCCCACGGCCTGGTCGTCGACCACCTCTACGCCGTCGAGGTGGTGGTGACCGACGGCAAGGGCGGCGTACGGACGGTCGTGGCGACCCGGGAGAAGAACGACCCGAACCGGGAACTGTGGTGGGCGCACACCGGCGGAGGCGGAGGCAACTTCGGCCTCGTGACCCGCTACTGGTTCCGCTCCCCGGACGCGAAGGGCACCGAACCCTCCCAGCAGCTGATATCCCCGCCGTCCACCGTCCTGGTCAGTGCCGTCGACTTCCCCTGGGAGCAGCTCACCGAAGCCAAGTTCACCCGGCTCCTGAAGAACTTCGGGGCCTGGCACGCGGCCAACAGCGCGCCGGACTCCCCGTACCGAAACCTCTCCAGCCTCTTCAACGTCAGCTCCAAGGCCCACGGCAGCCTGGGCATGTTCACCCAGGTCGACGCGACCGTACCGAACGCGCGCAAGCTGCTCGACGACTACCTGGCGGCGATCACCGCCGGAACCGGGGTCACCCCCAAGGCCCTGACCCGCCCCACCGGCGAGCTGCCCGCGATGCCGCAGTTCGCCGAGCCGAAGACACTGCCATGGCTCCAGGCGACCCGGCTGGTCGGCACCAACAACCCGACCATCACCAATCCGACGTCCCGCGGCGGCCACAAGTCCGCCTACATGAAGCGGAACTTCTCCGACCACCAGATCGCGACGCTCTACCGCCACATGAGCCGGCCGGACTTCACCAACCCCGACACGATGCTGGTGCTGTTCTCCTTCGGCGGCCAGGTCAATGCCGCCGCGCCCGACGCGACCGCCAACGCGCAGCGCTCGTCCATCTTCAAGATGTGCTTCCAGACCTTCTGGGAGGACGAGAGCGAGGACAACTTCTACCTGGGCTGGCTGCGCGACCTGTACGAGGACTTCTTCTCGGCGACCGGCGGCGTGCCGCTGATCGACGACAACACCGACGGCTGCTACATCAACTACCCCGACCGCGACATCACCGATCCGCACCACAACCGCTCCGGCGTGCCGTGGACCACGCTCTACTACAAGGACAACTACCCGCGCCTCCAGCAGGTGAAGAAGCGGTACGACCCGTCCGACTTCTTCCGCCACTCCATGTCCGTCAAGCCCGCCCGCTGACCCCTCTTCCCCTCTTCCCTCCTTCCCGCCCTCCGCAGAAGCCCTGTGCCCGGTCCCCGGTGCACGGGGCTTCTGTCGTTCCCCCGCGCTGCTGTTCGAGTGGCCGCGCGGGGGTTCGTTGACTCCCCGAGCCGCTCCGGGAAAGCTTGGTCCTGGCCGGAAGAGAGCAGCCGAAAACGCCTCTCGTGAGAGACCCGATCCCCTGGCCACCACCCACGGAACAGCCCTCGGCACCGCCATGCCGAGCTCCCGTCATCCCTGCACGCCCTGGCTCGAATCCATCCGTCATGGAAGAAATGGAAGAAGAGGAAACCATGCGTTCCGTCGCCGTAGTCCTCGGCACCCGGCCCGAAGCCATCAAGTTCGCCCCGGTCATCCGCGCCCTCCAGGACGACCCGCGCTTCGCCCCCGTCGTGATCTCCACCGGCCAGCACCGCCAGATGCTCGACGAGACCCTCGACGCCTTCGGCCTCACCGCCGACGTCGACCTCGACGTGATGGCTCCCAAGCAGACCCTCTCCCAGGTCACCTACCGCTCGCTGCGCGGCCTGGAGGACTACTTCGTCGCCGCGCCCGCCGACGCCGTACTCGTCCACGGAGACACCGCCACCACCCTCACCGGGGCCCTCGCCGGCTTCCACCAGCGGATCCCCGTCGTCCACGTCGAGGCCGGCCTGCGCAGCGGCCGGCTCGGCTCGCCCTTCCCCGAGGAGGGCAACCGCCGGCTCGTCGCCCAGGTCGCCGCCCTGCACCTGGCCCCCACCCCGGGCAACCTGGCCAACCTGCTCCGCGAAGGCATCGCCGCCGACACCATCACCGTCACCGGCAACACCGTCATCGACGCCCTGCGCTGGGCCAGCGGCCGCGCCGACGACTACGGCGACCCCGCCCTGGCCGACCTCGACGAGGACCCCCGCCGCATCGTCCTCGCCTCCGCGCACCGCCGCGAGGCCTGGCCGCACCTGCCGAAGATCGGACAGGCCCTGGCCCGGATCGCCGACGAGCCCGGCGTCCGCGTCGTCGTCCCCCTGCACCGCAACCCCGTCGTCCGCGAGGCGCTGCTTCCGTACATCGGCGCCCACCCGGCCATCACCGTCGTCGACCCGCTGCCCTACCTCAGCTTCTGCAAGCTCATGGGCCGCGCCGACGTCATCGTCTCGGACAGCAGCGGCAGCCAGGAGGAAGGGCCCGCCCTCGGCAAGCCCACCCTCGTCCTCGGCAACGTCACCGAGCGCTCCGAGGCCATCGTCGCCGGCACCGCCTGCCTCGTCGGCACCGAGACCGAGGGCATCGTCGCCCACACCCTGGAGATCCTGCGCGACCGGCAGGCGTACGACCGCATGGCCAACGCCGCCAACCCGTACGGGGACGGCTGCGCCACCGAGCGCACCGTCGCCGCCCTCGCCCACTTCTTCGGCATGGGGCCCGCCCCCGAGCCGTTCGTCCCCGAGACCGCCGTCGACGAGCTCAGCGTCGAGCTCGCCCGCACGGCCGACTTCGCCCGCACCTGAAGCCACCGAGAGGAAGCGCCCGCATGCGTGCCACACCGTCCGCCACCGAACGCCCGCTGAACTTCAGCTCCCCGTACCTGAGGGCCGCGCTCGTCCGAGACGCCGTGGACTACACCGTCGAAGGCCGCACCATCGTCGTCAACCCCGGCGTAAAGCCGGTGACCATAGCGGAGGAGCCCCGTAAGACCATCCCCCCGCTGTCCTCGACGGTGCTCGCCGACACCCGTATCGAGCAGGCCGACGCGCTGATCCTGCTGCGCAGCGCCGGCGAAGGCGCCGACGTGGCCGGCATCGTCGACCAGCCCGGCTGGTCGCACCTGGCCGACACGTCCGACCACGGGGACTTCCCCCGTGAGACCCCGCTCTACCGCAGCTCCCAGGACGACATCAACACCGTGCTGTTCGACCCCTCCTACGTGCTCGGCGAAAGCGAGACCGAGGGGTACCTGCGGGAGTTCAACGTCCGCGCCAACCTGTGGTTCTCGCCCGCCGGCACCGACTGCTTCATCCACAACAAGCACGACTTCATCGAGGTCCACACCCAGGTGCACGGCCTGGGCCGCATGCAACGGTTCCGCAACCAGGACCAGGCCTCCCTGTACCAGGACGTCCTGATGAGCCCCGGCTACACCACACCGGACCCCTTCTGCGCCACCGGCCCCCAGTGCACCTACCACTACCCCATGCACCAGTACCGGGCCGACACCGACTGCATCTGGCTCGCCATCGAGTACCACCCCGTACCCCGCGCCCTGCGCACGCTCCCCACCACCCCTCCCGCCGCCCGCCCCTCGACCCTCCTGGAGACCCGCTCATGACCGCCGCCGACAAGAACACCGAACACACCCTGCGCGCCCCGAAGTTCACCGCCGAGCTCGTGGCCGGCCAGCTGCGCGACGGCTACTGGCTGGAGGCCCCGGACATCAACGGCGACGGCAAGCCCGACCTGTTCGGCTACGGCCTGCGCCTCGGCGAGATCTACTGGTACGCCAACGACGGCGACTGGACCCGCCGCCTCATAGCCGACCGCATCAACATGCCCGTGGGCGCCGACTTCGCCGACGTCAGCGGCAACGGACATCCCGACGTCATCGTCTGCTACGACCTCTACGGGCCGATCGGCACGATCGTCGACGCCAACACCGAGGGCGGGAAGATCGACTGGCTGGAGAACCCGGGCACCCCCGACAAGGACGAGTCGCGCTGGAAGCGCCACTACGTCGGACGCGCCACCGGTATGCACCGCCTGCGCGCCGGCCACTTCACCCGCACCGACCGGCTCCAGATCATCGGCCTCCCCATCGTCGCCAAGGAGGACGTGCACGCCGTCCTGCCCGTCGTGCTCTTCACGCAGCCCGACGACGTGCACACCGCCGAGGAATGGCCGATGACGATCGTCGACGACAGCCACTTCCGGATGATCCACGGCGCCGAGAAGAAGAAGGGCCTCATCCCCGGCTCCGACCTCGAGTCGATCCTGTTGGCCTCCGACGAGGGTGTGACCTGGCTCTACTACGACGAGGCCCGCCAGGAGTGGATCCGCGAGCTGATCGGCACCGGCGAGCTCACCCAGTTCGAGCAGACCGGCTTCCGCGGCAGCGGCGACCTGAACGCCGGCCGCCTCGGCGACGACCCGATGGCGTACGTGGCCGCCGTCGAGCCCTTCCACGGCAACACGGTGGCCGTCTACACCAAGGCCGCCGACGGCGACGGCCAGGGCTGGAACCGCGTCCTCCTCGACGTGTACGGCGACCCCAACGAGAACGGCGAGGGCCCCGGCCACCAGATCGTCTGCGCCGACTTCGACGGCGACGGCGACGACGAGTTCCTCGTCGCCCTGCGCGGGCCGTGGCCGTGGCAGGGGGTCATGTACTACAAGGCGATCGACGCCGCGGCCGGCATCTGGGCCAAGTGGCGCGTCTCCGAGGAGTCCGTCGCCCGTATCGCCACCGCCGACTTCAACGGCGACGGCCGGCTGGACTTCGCGACCATCGCCTACTCCGTCCAGAACTACTACGTGGCCAAGGACGCCAAGCTCATGCTCTACCGCAACGAGATCGAGCAGGTCGGGCAGGTCGGGCAGGCCGGGCAGGCCGGGCAGGCCGAACCGGCGGGGCAGAGCGGGCAGTAGGCCGGGCCCGAACCCCCAACGGGCAGTCCCGCGACGCGACGCCCCTTCGCGCCGCCGGGGCCCACCCGCCGCACGGGCGGGACACGGCCCCGGCGGCCGACCCTCACGAAACCTCTTCCGACCTCTTCCGAAAGAGCGATCCCTGTGGCCTCCACGACGTCCTCCGACGCCGCGAAGCGGGCGAAACTGCCCTCACTGACCGGCCTGCGGTTCTTCGCCGCACTCTCCGTCTTCTTCTTCCACTCGTCCCTGACGGACTCCCCGATCCCGCCCAACGCCCCGATCAACCCCTTCGCCGACGCGGAGGTCGCCGACTGGTTCTCCACCGCCTTCGGCAAGGCCGGCTACCTGGGCGTCTCCTTCTTCTTCGTCCTGTCCGGCTTCGTCCTCGCCTGGGCCGCCAAGCCGGGGGAGCGGGCCACCGCCTTCCTCCGCCGCCGACTGCTGAAGATCTTCCCCAACCACGTCGTCGTCTTCACCGCCGCGATGATCCTCTTCGCCGGCGCGGCCGTCACCGGCGTGGCCGACTGGCTGCCGAACCTCTTCCTGATCCACACCTGGTGGCCGCAGCCCACCGTCAACCTCAGCGTGAACCCGCCCAGCTGGTCCCTCGGCAGCGAGCTCCTCTTCTACGTGCTCTTCCCGCTGCTGATCGGCCCGATCCGCAAGCTCCGCCGCGGCACCGCCCTGTGGGGCTGGAGTGCCGCGATGATCGCCGGAATGGTCGCCGTCCAGCTGATCTCGACCTACCTCGTCCCGGACACCCCGAAGTCCACCATCACCCCGATCTCCGGCATGCAGTTCTGGTTCGGCTACCTGCTGCCGCTCGGCCGCCTCTTCGAGTTCGCCCTCGGCATCCTGCTCGCCCGGATCGTCCTGGCCGGCTTCTGGCCGCGCCGCGTCGGCTTCGGCGTCTCCGCCGTCCTGACCGTCCTCGGCTACGCCGCCGCGCTCGTCGCACCGTTCCAGTACGGCTTCGTCGTCGCCACGATCATCCCGGTCGGCGCGCTGATCGGCGCCACCGCCTCCGCCGACGTGGAGGGCCGCCACACCTTCCTGCGCAGCCGCGTCATGGTCTGGCTCGGCGAGGTGTCCTTCGGCTTCTACCTCGTCCAGGGCGTCACGATCTTCTACCTCCGCTCGCTGTTCGGTGAGCACACCTTCAGCGTCCCGATGGCCCTGCTGGTCGTCGCCGGCTTCTTCTGCGCCTCGCTGCTGGGCGGCTGGCTGCTCTACCACTTCGTCGAGATGCCCATGATGCGGCGCTTCGGCCGCAGCAAGGCCTCCCGTACGGCCAGGATCCCGGCGCAGACCCGGGCCGAGGCACCGGCCCCGGCGCAAGGGGCTGCGGCCGGCCTCGCCGCCGCCGACGCCGAACCGCACGTGCCGGCCACCGCGGGCCGCACCCCCTGACCGGCACCCGCTCTCCTCAGCGCTGCCGCTCGCTGCCCGAGCCCGAGCCCGCGTCCGCGTCCGCATCCGCGGACGCGGGCTTCGGGTTTTCCTGCGCCGGCCCCTGCGCACCGGCCGTCAGGCTCGCCAGCATCCGCAGCGCCGCATCGGAGGGCGAGCCGGCCGGAGCCGTGTAGAGCAGCATCCGGTGATTGGTGCCGTCCGTGAGGTGCAGGTTCTCGAAGTCGAGGGTCAGCGGGCCGACCACCGGGTGGTGCAACTCCTTCGTCCCGACCGTGCAGTCGCGCACGGGGTGCTTGGACCACAGCGTCGCGAAGTCGGGGCTCTGCAGCATGAGCGACCCGATGAGCTCGGCGAGCGCCCGGTCCTCGGGGTTGCGGCCGGCGACCAGACGCAGCGCCGCGAGCGCCACGCGCGCCTCGTTCCTCCAGTCCGTGTACAGCTCCCGGGTGTGCGGGTCGAGGAACAGCATCCGCGTCAGATTGGGGCGTACGGCCGGCTCGTCGGGGCTCGTCGGGTCGAGATGGCCGGCCAGCAGGGCGTGGCCCAGCGGGTTCCAGGCCAGCACGTTGTTGCGGCCGTCCAGCACCACGGCCGGGACCTGCGGCATCGCACCGATGAGCCGCTTCGTGGTCTCCCGGGCGTACTCGGGCCGGGGCGACGGGGTCCGCTTGGCCCGCGGCGGCCGGGCCAGGTTCAGCAGGTGCGCGTGCTCGTCCGGCGTCAGGTTCAGGGCGCGCGCCAGGGCGTCGAGGACGCTGTCCGAGGCGTTCGTGCTCTGTCCCTGCTCCAGGTGCGTGTAGTACGTGATGCTCACACCGGCGAGCAGGGCCAGCTCCTCGCGCCGAAGCCCGGGCACCCGGCGGCGGGTGCCGTGCGAGGGGAGACCGACGTCTTCCGGCTGGAGCTGGGCCCGGCGCGTACGCAGGAACTCGCCCAGGGCGGTAGGTGTGTCCATGTCCTCCAGTCTGCCGGGGGAGCGCGCAGGGCGCTGCCCGTAAGGGTGGCCCTGCGAGTGCTAGCTTGCCCGGCGCCAGCAGAACCAGGGGGCTGGGTAACCCCCGCCGACCCGTCCACAGTCGATTCCGGAACACGAACTCCCGTGTCGTGTCGGTCGGAAGGGATGTGTGAAGACGATGTCGGTTGTCGAGGGTGCTCGGGTTGCGGAGGGTGTGGGGGAGGGCCCGGTTCGTTTGGACGGGCGTTTGAGGTTGGTGCTGGTGGTGCTGCTGGTGGCGCAGTTCATGCTGGCGGTGGACTTCTCGATCCTGAATGTGGCGTTGCCGGTGATCGGTGACGGGCTGGGGTTCTCGTTGTCGAACCTGCAGTGGATCGCGACGTCGTTTGCTCTGTGTGCGGCGGGGTTCACGTTGTTGTTCGGGCGGGTTGCGGATCTGTTCGGTCGGCGTCGGTTGTTCCTGGTGGGTCTGGCGGTGCTGGGTCTGTCGTCGTTGGCGGGTGGTCTGGCGAGCAGTCCTGAGATGTTGATCGCGGCGCGTGTGTTCCAGGGTCTGGCGACGGCTGCGGTGACGCCGGCGGGTCTGTCGCTGCTGACGACGTCGTTCCCGGAGGGTCCGCTGCGGCAGAAGGCTCTGGGGTTGAACGGTGCGCTGATGTCGGCGGGGTTCACCACGGGTGCGATTTTGGGTGGTGTGTTGACGGACCTGCTGTCGTGGCGGTGGGCGTTCTTCATCAATGTGCCGGTGGCGCTCGCGGTGTTGTTCATTGCTCCGGCGGTGATCAAGGAGTCGCGTCCTGATGTGCGTCCGCGTCTGGATGTTCCGGGTGCGACGGCGGTCACGCTGGGTCTGCTCGCTTTGATCTACGGGTTGACGCAGGCGGGTGAGCTGGGCTGGGGTTCGGTGTCGGCGCTGGGGTGGCTGGCTGCTGGTGTGGTGTTGCTGGTGGCGTTCTATGCGGTCGAGTCGAAGTCGGCGGCGCCGCTGGTTCCGGTGAGTGTGCTGAAGAAGAAGACGGTGGCGTGGGGGAACATCGCGGGTCTGATCGCGTTCCTGACGGAGACGAGTCTGGTCTTCCTGATGACGCTGTATCTGCAGGAGGTGTTGGACTTCTCGCCGCTGACGGCCGGTCTGTCGTTCGGTGTGCTGGGTATCGGGACGGTGATCGGTGGTTCGATTGCGCCGCGGGTGATCGGTGCGACGTCGACGCGGGCCACGCTGGTCATGGGTGGTCTGTTGCAGGCGGTGGCGACGCTGAGTCTGGTGGCGTTGGGTGAGACGTCGGCGAGCATGTGGCTGCTGCTGGTGGCGACGTTCGCCGGTGGTGTCGGGAACATGCTGGTGATCGTCGGGTTCATGGTGACGGCGACGACGGGTCTGCCGGACCACGAGCAGGGTATGGCGACGGGTCTGGCGACGATGACGCAGCAGATCGGTATCACGATGGGCACGCCGATCATGTCGGCGATCGCAGCGGCGAACGCCGACATCCATGCGGGCATCACCACCGCGGTGATCGTGAACACCGCGATCGTGCTGGTCGGGACCCTGACCACGGTCCTCTTCCTCCGCACCAAGCACACCGCCACCGCCTGACACACCGCTTCCACTAAGGCAACTCCGCCTTGTGACGGCCCCACCCGCGCCGCGAACGTTGGCCCCAGGCACGGCCGCGTACCCCGGCGCCCCCCGGAAAGGACCCCTCGATGGCAACTCCCGCGCGATCCGCCCCCGGTGACAGCCGCGGCGCCGTCCGCTGGGAACAGGTACGCATCCCGTCCCCCGCAGGCCCGCTCCCCGCCCGGGTGTTCCGGCCCGAGACGGCTCCGCACGGCTGGCTGGTGTGGGCCCACGGCGGCAGCTGGCGCGCCGGGTCGGCATCCGACTGGCACCACGCGACCGCCGAGCTCACCCGGTTCTCCCGCTTCGCCGTCGTGAGCGTCGACTACCGGCTGGCCCCCGACGTACGCCACCCGGCCATGGTCGAGGACGTCCTGTCCGCGCTCGCCTGGGCCCGGGAGCAGGCCCGGTCCGAAGGCACCGGCCCCGTGCTCGCCGTCGGCGGGGACAGCGCCGGCGCCACCCTGGCCGCCTGCGCCGCCCTGGCCTGCCGCGACCGCGGGGAACCACTGGCGGCCCAGGTCCTCGCCTACCCGCCGCTGGACCCCGGCTGCGCGGGCGACTCGTACCACCGCTACCCGGACATGTTCCCCACCGCGGCCTTCCTGACCTCGGCCTGGCGGGCCTACCAGGCCCCCGGCCGGCCCCTCGCCGCCGACGGCACCCGCCTCTACAGCACCCCGCTGGAGGCCGCAGACCTCAGCGGGCTCGCCCCGGCCGTCCTGACCACCGGCGACCTGGACCCCGTCAGCGACGACGTGCACCACTACGCACGCCTGCTGCGGGCGGCCGGGGTGGAGGTCGCGCTGCGCGAGTTCCACCAGACGGGCCACGCGGCGTTCCTGCAGCCCGGCGCCGGCCCGGCCGCACGGGACCCGCTGTCCATGCGGAGCTGGCTCGGCCTGGCCCTGTACGAGCTCACCCACCCGGACAGCCCCGCTGCCCCCGACCCTGCCCCTTCCCTCTCCCCCTCCCGTCTGGAGCTGCCATGACCAACCGGATGCCCGCCGTCCCCAACCTCGACGCCCTGCTGCGCCACTTCGCCGACCTGCGCGACGGCGTCCACGGCGACGCCGTCACCCGAGCCGACAAGGAGGAGCACTTCCACACCGCCGCCCGGCTCCTGGACCCGTACGCCCGCCAGGCGCTGGGCGAGCTCAACGACGAACTGCTCCTCGGCCAGGGCGTGCTGGACGCCACGGGCGTCCAGCACGCCGACGACGGAAGCCTCTTCCACGCCTGGACCCTGTGGTGGGACGAGCAGTCGGCCGCCGACATCCCGCCCGTCACCCTGTACGCGCACTACGGCAGGGGCTTCCACCACCCGCACCTGCGCGGGGCCACCGTCTCCGAATGGCCCCTCAACGTCTTCGACGACGCGCAGGCCGCCGCCGAACTGCCCACCCTGCGTGCCATCGCCGCCGCCGACCTGCACAACCTCGTCTTCCGGGCGGACTTCAGGATCGTGCCCGCGACCATGGCCGGCGCCTCCGGCGTCCCCGCCCACCAGCACTGAGAACCGAAAGGCGACACCTCATGACGAAGCTGCGGCTGTCCGTACTGGACCAGACCCCGGTCGGCGAGGACCACACTCCTGACCAGGCGCTGCGCGCTTCCGTGGACCTCGCCCGCGCCGCGGAAGCACTCGGCTACACCCGCTACTGGGCCGCCGAGCACCACGGCTCCCCGGGCTTCGCGAGCAGCGCCCCGGAGATCCTGGCCGGAGCCCTGCTGGCCCACACGTCCCGGATGCGGATCGGGACGGGCGGCGTGCTCCTGCCCCGCTACGACCCGGGGAAGGTCGCCGAGGTCTTCTCCGTACTGGCCTCCCTGTACCCGGGCCGGGTCGACCTGGGCATCGGCCGGGCCGGCGGCCCCGCGCACGACTTCCCCGAGCGGCTGGCCCGGCTGCGCGCCCTGCTGGGCCCGGCCGGCGTCGTCCCGCACGCCCCCGTCGCCCCGCAGATGTGGCTGCTGGGCGCGGGGCGGGAGTCGGCGCGCCTGGCCGGGCAGCTGGGCACCGAGTTCGCCTTCGGGCACTTCTTCTCCCCTTCCGGCGGTCCGGCCGCCTTCGGCCACTACCGCGCCGAGTTCGAGGCCGCCACCGGACGGCGGACCCGCGGCGCGCTGGCGGTGCGCGTGGTGACCGCGGACAGCGCCGGCCGGGCGGAGGAGCTGGCCCAGAGCCTCCTGCTGTGGCGGGCCCGCAAGGACCTCGGCCACGACCTGCCGATGCCCTCGTACGAGACGACGCGCAGGCACCGGTGGACGGGCGCGGAACTGGAGCGGGCCAAGGTGCACCGAACCGCCCTGGTCTCGGGAACGCCCGAGCAGGTGCACTCCACGCTGACGGCGCTGGCCGTGAGCCACGGGGTGGACGAGCTGATCGTCAACACGCTGACGCCGGATCCGGCCGACCGGCAGCGCTCGTACGAGCTGCTGGCCGAGGTCTTCGACCTGCCGGCCGTGCACCCGGAACCGGCCGTCGCGGCGGCCGCCCGGCTCTGACCGGGGATGTGTCGGCCCACCCCGTTCCGGGGGGTCAGGACGGGTTCTTGCGGTGGCTGCCTCTGGGGATGATCAGGGGGGTGTCGGCCACTGGGCAGGGGATGACCTCGGCGTCCAGGGCGAAGACCTCTCGGAGCAGCTTCGGGGTGACGATCCGGGACGGAGGCCCTGCGGCCATGACGTGGCCGTCCCGCATGGCCACCAGGTGGTCGGCGTAACGGCAGGCCAGGTTCAGTTCGTGGAGGACCATGACGACGGTGCGGCCGTCGGTGCGGTTGAGGTCGGCGACGAGTTCCAGGACGTCGACCTGGTGGGCCAGGTCCAGGTAGGTCGTGGGCTCGTCCAGGAGGAGCACCGGGGTGTCCTGGGCCAGGGCCATCGCGATCCAGACGCGCTGGCGCTGGCCGCCGGAGAGTTCGTCGATCGAGCGGTCGGCGAGGTCGGCCGTGCCGGTGGCGGCCAGGGCCGCGTCCACGGCGGCCTCGTCCGCCGCGGACCACTGGCGCCACCAGCGCTGGTGCGGGGTACGGCCGCGGGCGACCAGGTCGCGCACGGTGATGCCGTCCGGGGCGCTGGGGGTCTGCGGCAGCAGGGCCAGGCGCAGGGCGAAGTCGCGGGCGGAGAGGGAGGCGATGTCCTCGCCGTCGAGGAGTACGGCGCCGGCGGCCGGCTCGAGGAGGCGGGCCAGGGCGCGCAGGGCCGTGGACTTGCCGCAGGCGTTGGGGCCGACCAGGGCCGTGACCTTGCCCGCCGGGATCGGCAGGTCGAGGTCCTCGGCGACGATCCGGTTGCCGTAGCCCAGGCGCAGGCCGGATCCGTGCAGGGCGGCGGCCCGGGTGGCCTGCAGCCCGCTGGCCGTGGGACGGGCGGTCGGTGGGGCGGTCATCTCAGCCTCCCTTTCCGGCCCGGTTGGCCCGGGCGAGCAGCAGCAGCAGGTACGGGGCGCCCACGGCGCCGGTGAGGACGCCGACGGGCAGTTCGGTCGGGGCCAGCACGAGGCGGGCGGCCAGGTCGGCGAGGACGAGCAGGACCGCGCCGGTGAGTGCGCTGGTCACCAGGGGGATGCCGGCGGTGCCGGAGAGGCGCCGGGCGATCTGCGGTGCGCCGAGCGCGATGAAGGCGATCGGCCCCGCGGCCGAGGTGGCCAGGGCGGTCAGGCAGGTGGCGAGCACCAGCAGCGCGATCCGCGAGTGCTTCAGCGGGATTCCGAGGCTGCGCGCGGTGTCGTCGTCGTACTGGAGCAGCTGGTACGGGCGGGCCAGCGCCAGCGTCAGCGGCATGAGCACGGCGAGGGCCAGCCCGGACCACTGGACGTGCTCGTAGCCGCGGCCGTTGAGGCTGCCGGTCAGCCACACCATGGCGCGGGCGGCCTGGTCGATGTCGGCGCGGGCCAGCAGCCAGCGGGTCAGGGCGATCAGGGCGCCGTTCGCGGCGAGGCCGACGAGGACGAAGCGGTAGCCGGTGATGGTGCCGTCGCGGTAGGCGAGCAGGTAGATCACGGCGGAGGTGAGCAGGGCGCCGGCGAGCGAACCGAACGGTACGGCGCCGAAGGTGGCCGATCCGGCCGAGGCGACCCCGCCGATCAGGATCACGCCGACCGCGCCCGCCCCGGAGCCGGCCGCGATGCCGATGAGGTCCGGGCTGGCCAGGGGGTTGCGGGTGACGGCCTGGTAGACGGCGCCGGCCAGGCCGAACGCGGCGCCGACCAGGAGGGCGGTCAGGGCGCGGGGCAGCCGCAGTTGACGGATGATCAGGTCCGAGGCGCCCCGGCCGAAGCCGAGGACCGCGTCGAGCACCTCGCCGATCGGGATGGCGTACGTACCGAGGGAGACGGAGGCGACGAGCCCCGCGAAACCGGTGACGGCGAGGCCGAGGACGACGAGGGCGGCGCGCGGGCGCACGGCGACGCCGATCGGGCCGGCTTCCAGGCGCAGCAGACCGTTGTGGAGCAGGCCCTTCCGCGGGCTCATCGGGTGCGCTCCTTCAGCTTGCCCCGCTTGACCAGGAGGGCGAGGAAGGGGGCGCCGAGCAGGGCGGTGACGACTCCGGCCTCCAGTTCGCCGGGGCGGGCGACCATCCGGCCGACGACGTCGGCGGTCAGCATCAGGGCCGCGCCGCCCAGCGCCGAACACGGCACCAGCCAGCGGGCGTCGGGTCCGGTGAACGCCCGCACGATGTGCGGCACGACGAGGCCGATGAAGGTGACCGGGCCGGCGGCGGCCACGGCCGTGCCCGCGAGCAGGATCACGGCCACGGCGCCCAGTGCCCGCGTGGCGCGGACCTTGGTGCCCAGGCTGCCGGCGAGGTCGTCCCCGAGTGCGAGCGCGTTGAGGCGGCCGCTCAGCCCGAGGGCCAGCAGCAGGCCGGCGAGGACGAACGGCAGGAGGTCCAGGGCCAGTGCGGAGTCGCGGCCGGCGAGGGAGCCGACCGCCCAGAAGCGGTACTGGTCGAGGGTGCGTACGTCGAGCAGGACGAGGGTGTTGGTGCCGGCGTCGAGCAGGACGGTCACGGCGGCCCCGGCGAGCGCCAGTTTGGCCGGGGTGGCGCCGCCGTAGCCGGTGCCGCCGACGGAGTACGCCAGCAGGCCGGCGAGCGCGGCCCCCAGGAAGGCGAACCAGATGTACTGGTAGGGGCTCGTCAGCCCCAGTGCTCCGATGCCGAGGGCGACGGCGAAGGAGCCGCCCGCGCTGACGCCGATGAGGCCCGGGTCGCCGAGGGGGTTGCGGGTGATGTCCTGTGCCACGGCGCCGGCCGCGCCCAGGGACAGGCCGACGACGATCCCGAGCAGCGTACGCGGCATGCGCAGCTCCCGGATCACCACGGCGTCGCCGTCCGTGGAGCCTGCCAGCGCGTTCAGTACGTCGGAGAGCGGAACGGACTTGGTGCCCACGGCCAGTGACGCGCAGACGGCGACGAAGAGCGCGCCGAGGAGACCGGCCGTCAGCGCGGCTCGGGAGGCCGTCCGGCTGCGGGGCCGGGCGGCGCCGTTTCCGGCGCCGTTTCCGGTGTGGTTTCCGGTGTGGTTTCCGGTGTGGTTTCGGCCAACGGCCGGGTGGGGCGGCGGCTCGGGGCGGCGGTCGGTGTCGGCCGCCCCTCCGGCGACGGGCTTCGAGGTCACGCATCACAAGGTAAGGGATGCCTAACCAAAGTGAAGGGCCCTTCACGGGGTGGATTCAGGCCCGGGCAGCCGCTATTCTCGCAGCGTGCCAGATAGGTAAGCCTTGCCTAAGTTCCTTTGGCCATGGGTTTCTCGTCGTCCCGTCATGTCCGGGGAACGCAAGGCCAGTTGCCCGTCTGCACCGTCAGCTCTTGGGGGAGACCCGATGAACACCTTCGTTCACCGCCGTCGGCCCGGCCGGATCGCCGCCGCCGTCCTGACGGCGGCCATGGCCTTCTCGCTGGCCGCCTGTGGCGGCGGCAGCGGGGACGGCAAGGCCGATGCCTCCGGCAAGCCGGCCGCCGCGACGGACGCGGGCTTCCCGCGCACCATCACCCACGACAAGGGCACCACCGAGCTCAAGTCCAGGCCCAAGCGCGTCGTCGCGCTGGACAACAGCCTGGTCGAGGCGGTCGTCGCGCTCGACACCCCGCTCGTCGGCGGCATCGGCTCGTACCGCGACCAGAGGGGCTTCCCCGCCTACCTCGGCGATGCGGTCAAGGACACCGCGGACGTCGGCCCGCTCGACAACCCCAACCTCGAGGCCATCGCCGCCCTCAAGCCGGACCTCATCGTCTCGGCGACCGTCCGCCACGCGGACCTGTACGACCGGCTGAGCCGGATCGCCCCGACCGTCTTCGTCAAGACGACCGGCCCGATCTGGAAGGAGAACATCACCTTCCTCGGTACGGCGCTGGGCCAGGAGGAGAAGGCCAAGGCCAAGCTCACGGCGTACGAGACCCGCGCCAAGAAGATCGGTGACGCCATCAACGCGAAGGGAGGCGGCAGCGGCGACGCCGGCAGGCCGACCGTCTCGATCACCCGCTTCGTGGACGGCCCGACCCGCATCTACCTGCCGAAGAGCTTCACCGGCATCATCCTGGGCGACATGGGCCTGCTGCGGCCGGAGAACCAGCGCGACACCGCGAAGTTCAACATCGAGATCAGCGAGGAGCAGATCCAGCAGGCCGACGCCGACCACATCTTCCTGACGGCCTTCTCGGGCGGCGAGGAGCGCAAGAGGAAGTTCATGGCGAACCCGCTGTGGCAGCGCCTGAACGCGGTCCGGAAGGGCAACGTCCACGAGGTCGACGACGCGACGTGGATGACGTCCGTGTCCCTCCAAGGCGCCGACAAGGTCCTGGACGACATGGCGAAGACCTTCCAGGTCGACCCGGCCAGGTGAGCCGAACGGCGTGACGCCGCTCAGCCCTCGTCCTCCAGCCGGCGCAGCCGCTCCGTGTCGCAGGTGCGCGGGCAGGTGCCGCACGGGCGGGCGGCGTCGAGCTTGTAGTACAGGCAGCAGCCGATCCGGGTGCGGGTCGGGTACCGGCGGCCGTCGCGGCCCACCAGCCGGCGGAAGTCCGCGCCGCGGGGGAACGGCGCCATGGCCGTGGGGAGCAACTCGCTCGCGGCGCTGACGGACCGTTCCTCCTGGCCGAGGACGCGGCCGAGGTACCAGATGCCGGAGACCAGGTCGTCTCCGACCATGCCCCACAGGGCCCGCGGCCCGCGCCGGACGTGCGGGCCGAAGGCGGCCAGGACCGGTCGCATGTGGTCGACCACGGCGGCCCGCAGCTCGGCGCGCAGCGCCTCCTCGTCGGGGACCGTGCGTACGCCGGACACCCTTGCGTCGGACATCCGTACGCCGGACGGCGCGGCGGGGCCGGCCGCCGGATCGGCGGGCAGGCAGGCGAAGGCGTGGCCCGGGGTCACCTCGTACGTGCCCGTCGCGAGGTCGACGCGGATCTCGGCCGGGCGGATGCGCGGGGCGCGGCGGTCCAGGTACCAGGCGCCGCTCATCAGCACGCCGACGGACCAGGCGTAGTCGTGCAGGGCCCGGGAGGCGGCGACGTCGGGACGGGGTTCGTGGCCGTGCCGCTCCCGGATGCGTGCGGCCTCGGCGTCGATGAAGGCCGTCCGGGCCTCCGGGTCCCTGACGAGCCGGGCACCCGTCACCCATCTGCCGTCCCCGGGCGCCCCCGCCTCGCCGTCGGCGCCCGCCTCCGCGCCGGCGTCCTCGCCCGCGATCCGCAGGTCCAGCGCCTCGCACAAGGCGGCGAGACGGCGGTACCCGGCGGCAAGTGGACTGCTGCCGCGCACGGCCGTGAGCGGCACCGGGGTCGGTGTGTCCAAGGGCGTCGTCATCGGCGTTCCTCACGAGCGAGCCGTGCGTGGTTTGGTAAGGCTTACCTTATCTTTCGGGTGATCGTCGATCAATCCACGGCAAGCCGTGCGCCTGCGGGGCTGGTTGATTACTTAGGTTTGCCTAACCTAAACTGCGGTGGCGGTGGGTGGTCCGGTCGTCGGCGTCGAGCCGACCGTTCCGTGACCACGGCTGCTCGCCACTGCGCGATCGGAAGGGGTCCTCGCCCGTGCGCCTGTACCTGCTCGCCCTCCCGCCCACCGACTCCGTCACCGACGGCTTCCTCCCCGCCGCGGCCCGGCTCGGCCTGGCCGTCACCGTGCTGACCGACCGGCCCGACGCCCACCGCGAGCGCTACGGCGACGCCGTCGAGGTCCTGGAGTGCGACGTGCGCGACTTCCGGGCCGTCATCACCCGGATCGCGACGCACCACAAGCCCGACGCCGTGTTCTCCAACAGCGACCACCTCCAGGTGCAGGCCGCCTTGGCCGCCGAGTACTTCGGCCTGCCCGGCAAGGACTGGCGGGCCGCGCTGCGGGTGAAGGACAAGGCGCACATGCGCCGCCACCTCACCGCCTCCGGCACCGACTCCGTGTGGTCCCTGGAACTCGCCCCCGGGGAACTGCCCGACGCCGCCGAGGTCCCCTACCCCTGTGTGCTCAAGCCGCGCGAGGGCGTGGCCAGCGAGAACGTGGTCATGGTCCACGGACCTGAGGACCTGCTCCTGCAGTGCAAGGAGATACAGGGGAGGCGGCCCGGTGTGCCCCTGGTCGTGGAGGAGCACCTCGCCGGCCGGCTGTACACGCTGGAGACCCTCGGCGACGGCGCCGTCCGCCACGTCCTGGGCGGATTCCGCACCGAACTGACCCCGCCGCCGTTCTTCATCGAGCAGCAGCTGACCTTCGTCCCCGCCCACCCCGAGCCGATCGCCGCCCAGGTCCTCGCCCAGCTCGACGCCCTCGGCATCGGCTTCGGCATCTGCCACACGGAGTTCGTGGTGCACGAGGGCCGCGCCCGCATCATCGAGGTCAACTACCGGGCCATCGGCGACCAGTGCGACCTGCTGCTCGCCGATCTGCTCGGCATCCCGCTCTTCGAACTGGTGCTGCGGACCCACCTCGGCGAGCCGCTCCCGGCCGACCTGGGCGCCCGCCGCGACGGTGCCGCCCGGATCTCGTGGCCGATGGCCGACCGCACCGGCACGCTGACCGCCGCTCCCGCCGCCACCGACCGCGAGGTGGGCGGCGTACGGCTGACGTACCGGCCGATGCGCCCCGTCGGGGAGTGGCGCGAGCTGGCCCACACCCACCGCGACTACCTCGGCGCCGTCCGGGTCGTCGGCACCGGCCAGGAGGCCGTCAACCGCGTCCACGCCGACTTCCTCGCCACCGGGCGCTGGGAGATCACGCCGTGACCCGCGCCGCCACGGCCGCCATGGCCGCCATGGCCGTCGCTCCCAGCGCCCCCGTCGCTCCCGGCGCCCCCGTCGCTCCCGGCGCCCCCGTCGCTCCCGGCGCCCCCGTCGCCGCCGAAGAGACCTTGCTGCTGCGGGTGCTGAGCGCCTTCATCCGCGAGGACGTCGTGGGCCTGCGGACCCGCTCGACCGCGGTCGAGCGCGAGGACGGCCGCTGGCTGCGCCTGCCCCTGCCCCTGCCCGACGGCGGGGACGGGGGCGCCCTGCTCGTCCCCGTCCGCGCGGACGGCTTCCAGGGTGAGGACGCCGCCCGGCTGCCGCTGCTGGTCCGCGAACCGGACGGGCGCCGACTCACCGGATCCGAGGCGGTCCTCGGCGCCCTCACCGCCCTCGCCGACCCCCTCGACCTTCCCGGTTTCGATGCCTTCGCCGAGGAGTGCCGCCAGACACTGGCCACCATGCGGCTGCACGACCGTACGGCCCACGAGGTCTTCGACGACCTGACCGCCCGCTACGGCGGCGACCCCGCCGACTGGACCGGTCCGGCCGCCTCCCTCGCGTACGACACCCTCGCCGCCCGCCTCGACCACCCGGTCTACCCCACCGCGCGCGGCCGCTCCGGCCTGGACGACGAGCAGCTGCGGGCCTACGCACCCGAGTTCCACCCCCGCTTCGGCCTGCGCTGGCTCGCCGTACCGCGGGAGGCGCTCACCCTGCCCGGCGGCCCCGCGGCACTGCCCGCGAGCTGGCCCTCGCCCGCCGGCCTCGGCCTGCCCGAACTGGCCCACACCCACCTCGCGCTCCCGGTCCACCCGCTCACCCTCGGCGCCCCGCTGCGCGACGCGCTGCGCGAGGCGGGCCTGGAGGGCGCGGCCGTCCTCGCCGACGGGCCGTACCTCGACGCCGTACCGACCCTGTCGATGCGTACGGTCGGCCTCGTCGGCGAGCCGGAGCTGCACCTGAAGCTGCCGCTGGCCACCGCCACCCTGGGGCTGCGCAACCGGCGCACCATCAAGCCCGTCACCCTGGCCCACGGCGCCGCCGGACAGCGGGTGGTGGAGGCGGTCATCGCGCGGGAGCCGCGGTTCAAGGACGCCGTCCTGCACGCCGACGAGACGGTCTACGCCCACGCCGGGCACGAGCTGCTCGCGGTCCTGTGCCGCCGCTACCCGGCCGGCCTCGACCGCGCCGTCGTGCTGCCGCTGGCCGCGCTGCTGGCCACCGCCCCGGGCGGGCGGCTGGTCATCGACCACCTGGCCGACCGCTTCCACGGCGGCGACCCGGTGGCCCTGCTCGACACCTGCCTCACCCTGCTGCTCGACTGGCAGGCCACGCTCTACGGCTACGGCATCGCCCTGGCCTCCCACCAGCAGAACGTCTCCCTGGTGCTCGACCGCACCCCGCAGGACGGCCGCACCCGGCTGCGGCTGCTGTTCAAGGACGACGACAGCCCCCGCTTCCACGTGCCGCGACTGCGGCAGACCCTGGGCGCGGAGGCCGACGAGCTGCTGGCCCCCTTCCAGGACCCGCGGATGCTGGGCGAGGACCACCGGGCCGTCACCGACATGCTCACCACCATCACCCTCCACCTCTGCGCGGGCTCGTACGCCTTCGGGCTGGCCGAGCACGGCCGCACCGCCTCGCCGGAGGCCGTGCTGGGACTCGTACGCGAACGGCTGGCCGAGGCCGCCGAGCGGCTCGGGACGGCCCCCGGGGAGCCGGGCGCGGTGCTGCGGGAGCGGGTGCTGGACGCCGCCGAGCTGCCGGTGAAGGCCATGGTCACCGCCGGAACGCTGCTCACCAAGGAGCGCTCGGGCGCCTCAGACGTCAACACGCACTACACGACCGGCCCCAACTACCTGCGACGGCGAGGGAGGGACCTGCGATGAGTGCCACGGCGGCCGCGGTTTCGGTGGTCACCGCGGTGAGGGCGGCGACGCCGCCGCCGGACCCGGCGGAGGGTGATCCGGCGCCGTCCCGGCCGATGCGGTCCCGGCCGATGCCGCTTCGGCCGGCGCCGTTACGGCCGACGCTGGGGCGGCGGCAGGTGCATGCGGTCGCCGGGTGCTTCTTCGTGGCGTCCTTCGCCGCCCTCGGGCTGCCCCCGTACCTCACCGAGATCCTGCCCGGGCTCGGCGACCGCACCGCCCACTGGGCGGGCGTGCTGTACGTCCTGCCGACCGTGTTCGCCGGCCTCGGCGCCCCGCTGTGGGGCCGGCTCGCGGACCGGTTCGGCCGCAAGCGGCTGCTGCTGCGGGCCCAGCTCGGGCTCGCCCTGTCCTTCGTACTGGCCGGGTGGGCCGACTCCCTGGCCGCCTTCACCCTGGCCCTGGCGCTCCAGGGCGTCCTCGGCGGCACCTACGCCGCGTCCAACGGCTATCTGGGCGCCACCCTGGAGGGCTCGGAGCTGTCCCGAGCACTCACCCTGACGCAGGGCGCGGCGCGGGCGGCCCTCCTCGCCGCGCCGATGGCCGTCGGAGCGCTGTCGCCCTGGCTGTCGCCGCACCGGCAGTACGCCCTGCTCGCGATCCTGCCGCTGACCGCAGCGGTGCTGGTCGCGGCCCTGCCGGAGTCGCGGGGGCGGGGGCCGGCTGCTGCTGCCGAGGCGGCTGGAGCGGCTGAGGCGGGCGGAGCAGCTGATGCGGCCCGGGCGGCGGAAGTGGCGGGGGTAGCCGAGGAGCCCTCCCCGGTGTCGGAACTCCGCGCTCTCTACGCCCTCGAATTCGCCTTCGTCTTCTCCACCGTCATCTCCTACCCCTACCTGATCCGGCTGATCGACGAGCGCATACCCGGCACCTCCCCCTTCCTCTCCGGTGTCCTCTTCGCCCTCCCGCACCTCGTCTACCTGCTGGCGGCGATGGCGGTGCACCCCGCCTGCCACCGCCGCCCCCGGCTCGGCCTGGCGCTGGGATTCACCTGCATCGCGCTCGGCCTGGCCGGGCACGGCGCGGCCGACAGCCTGGTCGCGCTGACCGCCGTACGACTGCTGCTCGGCGCGGGCATGACCCTCGGGCTCGTGTGCCTGTCCGTGCTGGCCGCCGCATGCGCCAGGGGACGCGCCCCGGGCCGGCTGTTCGGCTCGCGGGAGTTCTTCTCCAAGGCGGGCGCCGTCGCCGCCGGGGTGGCCGCCGCCGTCGGCACCGGCCACCACGGCCCGGCCGCGCCCGTGCTCACCGGCGGCGCCGCGGCCGCGCTGACCGCGTGCGCCCTCGCCCTGCCCCGCTCTCGTAGCGGTCTCCGTTCCATCCGCACCCGCTGGAGCCGTTGATGCCCCCGCTGAACAAGTCGCTCGCCGCCGTCCCCGCGCCCGCCGGGCATACCGCCGGCGCCGCCCCCGCCGCGTCCGCGGGCCCCGTCGGCCTGCCGAGCGCCGACGCCGTCGTCGCGCACACCCTCCTCAACTGCCTGCTGCGCGAGGTGTCCGGCCCGGAGCACCAGAGCGCCGTCTCCGACGGACACCTGCTGCTGCGCCTGCCCCGCCGCGGCGTGCTGTTGCGGGTCGCCTTGCGCCGCACCTCCCTGCTGGGCGCCCACCGGTTCACCGGCCCGGTGCTGGAGCAGCGCGGCGAGGCCTGGACGGAGATCGACTGGCGCTGCCTGGCCGAGTACACCCAGGACGAGCTGTCGCTGCGTACGGGCGTACGGAACGAGGAGTTCCTGGACCAGATCGCGTCCAGCCACGAGGCCGTCGCCGCGGCCCTGGCGGCCCGCGGCGGCTCCCCGGCCACGGGCCGGGCCGCCGCCGAGGACGCCGGAGCCGACGCCGGCTGCGCCGCCGATGACGACGCCGATGCCGTCCTGGCGACGTACCTCGCCTCGGAGCAGTCCCTCCTCTTCGGCCACCGCTTCCACCCCACCCCCAAGGCGCGCAGCGGCGATGCCGCCTCCTGGCTTTCGTACGCGCCCGAGGCGGGCGCCGCCTTCCCCCTGCGCCACCTCGCCGTACGCGCCCACCTGATCGCCGAGGAGTCCGTCGAGGACGGCGCCACCGCCCCCCTGGACCGGCTGCGCCCCGACGTCCCGGAGGGCTACCGGCTGCTGCCGGCCCACCCCTGGCAGTACGAGATGCTCCGCGAACACCCCTCCCTGCGGGCCGCCTTCGACCGCGGCGACATCCTGGACCTCGGCCGGGGCGGGGAGCGCTTCGCCGCCACCGCGTCCGTCCGCACCCTCTACGACGGCGAGACCTTCCTGAAGTTCAGCCTGAACGTCCGGATCACCAACTGCCTGCGCAAGAACGCCAGTTACGAACTGTCCGGCGCCGTCGCCCTGACCCGCCTGCTGCAGCCGGCGCTGACCGACCTGGCGGCCCGCTTCCCCGGCAGCGCCATGCTCCACGAGCCCGCCTACCGCAGCCTCGCCCTGCCCGGCCCGGACGGGACCGCGGACCGTTCGCTCCTCGAAGGGTTCGGGGTGATCGTCCGCGAGGGCCTGTCGCGCCGGCTCCTGCCGGGTGCGACCCCGCTGCTCGCCGCCGCCGTCGCCGACGAGTACCCGACGGGCCCAGGCCACATCTCCCGCCTGCCGGCGGGCGCCGGCCCGCGGACGGCCCTCGCCTGGTGGACGGCGTACCTCAGGCTCCTGGTCCCGCCGGTCCTGGCCGCCTACTTCGACCACGGCCTGGTGCTCGAACCCCACCTCCAGAACGTCGTCGTCTGCGTCGACGACGAGGGCATGCCCGCCCAGGTGCTCTTCCGCGACCTGGAGGGCACCAAGCTGCTGCCCGAGCGGCACGCCGCCCTCCTCGCCTCGCTGCCCGCCGAGGTCGCGGGCCCCATGACGTACGACGCCCAGCGCGGCTGGGACCGGGTCGTGTACTGCCTGCTGGCCAACCACGTCGCCGAGATGCTCGCGGCCCTCGCCGACCTGCACCCGCAGACCGAGACCGCGCTGTGGGCCAGGGTCCGCGCCACCCTCCAGGCGTACGCCGACCGCAGCGGCTGTCCGCCGCGCCTGGCAGCCCTGCTGGCCGGCGTACCCCTGCCGGCGAAGGCCAATCTCCTGACCCGCTGGGAGCGCAAGGCCGACCGCGAGGCCGGCTACGTACGCCTCGCGTCGCCGTTCGCGGAGGCGGTCCTCTCGCAGGCGGCGCACGACGAGTCCACCTGGAGCGAGACCCGATGACGACGCCCACCGACTCGGTCAAGGACCGCATCCTGTCCCTGGACCCCGCGGACCTGCCCGCCTACGTCTACGACCTCGCGGCGCTGCGCGAGCACGCGGCGTCGGTACGGGCGGCCCTGCCGGCGGGCGTCGAGCTGTACTACGCGGCCAAGGCCAACCCGGAGGCGGAGCTGCTGGCGGCGCTCGGCCCGTACGTGGACGGCTACGAGGTCTCCTCGGGCGGCGAACTCGCCCACGTGGCCAAGGCCGTACCGGGCCGCCCGCTGGCCTTCGGCGGCCCGGGCAAGACGCCGGCGGAGCTGGCGGCTGCGCTGGAGGCGGGCGTGGCCCGCCACCACGTGGAGAGCCTCCACGACCTCCGCGTGCTGGCGACCCTGTCGGCCCGCAGCACCGCCCCCGGATCGCGCATCGGGATCCTCCTGCGCGTGAACCTCCCCCTCGCCGGCTCCTGCCTCGCGGGCAGCTCGCTGGCGATGGGCGGCCGCCCGACCCCCTTCGGCCTGGACCCGGCCGACGCCGAAACCGCGGCGTCCCTCCTCTCGGCCGACACCTGGCCGCACCTCGAACTCCTGGGCGTCCACGCGCACCTGGCCAGCGGCCTGGAGGCCGCAGCCCTCCTGGCAGCCGCCGAGTCGATCGTCACCTGGTCCAAGGCCCTCTCCGCCCGCCACGGCTTCGCCCTCCGCGAGGTGAACGTGGGCGGCGGCATGCACGTGTCGTACGCGGCCCCGGACGTCCTGTTCGACTGGCAGGCGTACGGCGAGGGCCTGGCCCGCATCACGGCCGCCCACCCCGGCCTGACGCTCCGCATCGAACCGGGCCGGGCCCTGACCGCCTACTGCGGCTGGTACGCCACCGAGGTACTGGACGTGAAGGACAGCCACGGCGAGGCCTTCGCCGTGGTCCGCGGCGGCACCCACCACCTGCGCACCCCGGCCACCAAGGGCCACGACCAGCCCTGCTCCGTCCTCCCGTACGAGCCCTGGCCGCGCCCCTGGCCCCGGCCGGCCACCGACCGCCCCGAGACCACCCTCACCGGCCAACTCTGCACCCCGAAGGACCTCCTGGCCCGCAACGTCCCGGCCCCGGGCCTGCGCGCGGGCGACCGCGTGGCCTTCGCCCTGGCCGGCGCCTACGCCTGGAACATCTCCCACCACGACTTCCTCATGCACCCCCACCCCACCCACCACTTCCTCAACGCGTAACCGCCGTCAGTGGGCGCCGCTAGTCTGCGGCGATGGGAGCGAAGACGGCGCTGTTGGCGTACTCGGACGGGAATGCCGCCTCGGCACTACGGGCGGCGGGGGAGCCGGCAGCCGAGGAGACGGCCGCATTGGTGGCCCGGGTTTTCCCGGGCCGGGCGGCTGAGCCGGCCGGGGGGGAGGTCCTGGGGGAGGCGACGTACCCGGCGGAGCGCCTCACGTACGCGGGGAGCTTTCCGAGCCTCTGCGACCGGCACCTGATGTTCGTCCGCCCGTCCGAGGTACCCGTGCACCTGCTGGAGGCCGCGGCGGGGCGTCGCGTGATCCTGCACGCGATGCACAGCGTCAACGACTGGCTCGCCTTCGCGGTCTGGGAGGAGGAGCCGTACGCGCTGCCCTTCCATCCCCTGGAACTCGGCGACGAAGCCCTCCGCGCCTTCTTCGGCTTCCTCCTCGAAGGCTGCGCATCCCCCGAAGACGTGGACCCGGACTGGATCCCCCTCCTCGGCTTTCGCCGTGCCGACGGCATCTGAGTTGGCGGCGTACGGACGGGGGCCGGTCGACGAGGTTGCTCCCGTTCTCGAGCGGGTTCTGCGACCGCCGTTCGGGGATGAGGCTGCCTGGCGGCAACTCTGGCACCTCCTGGCCACCGAAGGGCGCACGGTCTGCGCGGCCGGCTTCGCCGCCCTTCCGTACCTGCGGGACATCGCTCGCGTCGGCGACGCGGCCGCGATGGACCGGGCGCTGGACCTGGCCGGCGCGATCGTGGCCGGAGTCCACCAGGACCACGGCGCCGACGAGCTCGTCCGGGACATGGCACCCGTGATCGCCGAGCTCCGGCGGATGCTCGCCCTGCGCATCGAGGGCGGCAGCCGTTCACCGGCGACCGCGATGGCCCTCTTCAGGGCGGAGCTCGCGTTCGCGGGCGCGAGTGGCTGGAGCGTGGCCGAGTTCGACTTCGAAGACGGCTTCTACACCGTGAGCTGCCCTCACTGCGACCTGCCCGTCACCGTCGCGATCGGTGTTCACGGCCGGTACTCGGGCTATCGGGACTGGGACGAAGGAGACGTCCGCCGCCGCCCTCTCCGTCCCGTGCCCGCTGATGAACTCGGCGGCTTGGGCCGGCGAATGCACGACACGGCTCGCGCCCTCGGGCTCGCCGAGGTGGCCGAAGGGCTCACGTATCTCTTCGGCCGTGCCGAGTGCCCGGACTGTGCCAGCACCTTCGTCGTCGCTGATCAACACGCCGCGGATATCGACCCCCCTCGCTCACTCGACGGCCCGGTGCCGGCCGGCGGCTGGTGACGGAGCCGGCAGAGCCGGTCGAGATCCGGGGGAGAGGGGGCGTTGTCACGATGGCTGGGCCTTTGCCGAGGGGTGGGGGCTTTGTCGGGAGTTGAGGAGTTTCTGCGTGGCAGCGATCAAGAAGGCCGTCGTGGTGGCCGGGGTGGCCGTCGGGCTCGTGGTGGGGGCCGCCGGGGCGTCGAGTGCGGCCGGGTTCTCCGGGATGAGCAAGGAGAAGTGGGACCGGGTCCTGTTCGGGATGACCCGGCAGGAGGTGCTCGACATCGTCGGGCCGACCGCCTGCGCGGACGACAACAAGCCGGCGACCGCGGAGTCGACCGCGCGCTCGTTCACCTGCTGGGCGAACGGTATCGAGGAGTGGGCGCCGTACTCCCACCTCACCTTCAATGACAGCGGCAAGCTCTACATGAAGTCCTTCTCCCGGATGAGCCTGCCCGCGGCCCCGTCCATGACGGCCGCCCAGTACAAGAAGGTCACCGTCGGCATGACCGAGGAGCAGGTGCTCAAGACGGTCGGCAAGAACTCGTGCGTGGTGACCGACGTGGCCCAGCCGGCCTTCCCGTCCACCGCCGGTGCCACGTCCACGCTGACGTGCTGGACCGGCAAGGGCACGGGGATCATCGCCCCGGAGGGCTGGTTCTACTTCAAGGACGGCAAGGTCACCGAAAAGCACCAGCGTGACGTCGTGAGCCGCCCGCCCTTCGGCGGATAAGCGCCCTTTCGTATGTACGTTTACGCAGCAGGAGACCCGTCCATGAAGATGAAGAAGTACCTCGCCGCGTTCGCAGCGACCGGCAGCATTCTCGCCGGCGGTGTCGCCTTCGCCTCGCCGGCCGCAGCCGTCAGCTCGTGCGGCGAGAGCTCCGGGTCCGTGGAGATCGCCTTTCCGGGCAAGAAGCCGCAGTCGCTCTACTCGTTCATGAACTGCGCCGACGTGTCGAACGGGAAGGTGTCGGCCTGGACCTGGACCAACTGGCAGATGATGGTCGACGTGGCCGAGGACCGGGGCAAGCGGTTCACCTCGTTCAAGGTCACCACGCGGCTGGAGAAGCGCGAGTGGGGCGGCACCGACACGGTCGTGACCACCACCACCTGTGACCTGACCAAGATGGTGAACGACAACCTGGGCTGGGCGGCGCTGGAGAAGGAGAACAAGTGCCTCGCTCCGTCCGCGACGTACGACAAGAACATGTGGTGGTCCTCGGACTCCAGCGTGTCGTACGACATCGAGGGTGACGACAAGGGCGTCATCACCAAGCAGCTCACCGGTTCGCCGCTGCTGTTCGGCTGATGTGACATGACAAGGCCAGGGGCCTGACCGCTCGTGCGGTCAGGCCCCTGGTTGTTTATCGGTGCGTGGCTCTCTCTAGCGGGTGAACGCCTTGGCCGCCTGGCGGCGGGACGGTTCGAAGGCGTCGACCGTGCCGGCGCCCTTGCCGGGGGCCTCGTTCCATTCGCGGATCTTGCGGGCCACGTTCTTGATCTTCGGGTGGCCGGGCTTCAGGGCGATGTGGAAGTGCGACTCCTTGGCCGTCTTCTCGTCGCCGCCCCAGGCCACGGTGCCGTCGAGCTCCGTGAGGATGTCGCGGACGATGACCAGCTCGTGCGGGTACAGCCCGCCCTGGGCGCCGGTCGGGTAGGACTGGGGCCGGATGGCGATCGCCGTGCCCGAGAGGTAGTTCGACTCGTACGGCTGGGCCACCTTGCGGTCGCCGGAGTGGCCGGTGACCTCGCCCTGGCGCAGCGAGTCGACCTCGTAGTGGAAGCGGCGGGCCACGTGCAGCAGGATCGCGGCCACGTCGCCGTCCAGGACGGGGACGGAGACCTGGCTGCCCTCGATCAGGTGGGTGGGGACCGACTTGACCACCGGCCAGCCGTTGGCCGTGCTGTTGCCCTTCCAGGACGACGGGTCGTTCGCCGGCTTCGGGGCGGCCGTGGCGGTGCCGGGGGTACCGATGCTCCACAGGGCCGCGGCGCCGGCGACGCCCGCCGCGGTGCCGACGAAGCGGCGGCGCGACAGGTCGCGGATGGGGTTGCTCATGCCTTCTGTTCCCTCTGTTGTGTCTCTTGTGCCGCCTGGACGCGCCGGGCGGACAGTGTGCGGCTGATGCGGGCCACCCCGGTCACCGCGGTCATGGCGAGGCAGACCGCGGTGAGCACGGCGAGGCCCGTGACGGTGGGGTTGACCCATGAGGGGACGAGGTCGTGCTCGGCGTTGCACCAGTTGTGCAGCGGGAACAGCGGATCGTTCTGGTGGGCCGCGACGAACGCGCTGTCGTACTGGTCCTCACCGCAGGTCTCGCCCATGTCCATGCCGCCCAGCCCGGCGAAGGCGCCGGCCAGGTACGCGCCGGTTGTGGCCGCGCCCGCCATCAGCGCTCCGCCGGCCCACAGACCGGGCGCCCGCCAGGCGCGGGCCCGGACGGCCCGGAACACGAGAACGCCTCCCTTGACCAGGCCGTACAGCAGGGCGCAGGCGAATATCCACGCCAGGACGACGATCACGTCTTCTCCTCCGTCTGGGGGACTCCGTGCAGGGAGGAGTCCGTTACTTCTCCTGCTCCATGATCTTCTTGAACACGTCCACGTAGCCGTCGACGAACGGATTCAGCTTGCTGTCGGGAATCACGTTCGGGACGAGGATGGCTCCGCCCTGCGTGTAGAAGAGGGCCTGGCGCATGGTCTGGAGGATGTCGTCCGAGAGCATGCCTTCGAGCATGTGGTTGGCCGAGGCCCGGACGACGTCCATGCTGCCCTGGTAGCGCTTCTGGTAGAAGTCACGGAAGCGACGCCCGTAGCCCGAGGCCTGCGTGTAGTAGGAGCGGAAGAGCTTGTTGATCGGCTGGTCCTTGATGCCTGCGGCCGTGCCGATCAGGTAGCCGTCCACGTCCTCCAGCAGGTCGCCGAAGCTGAACGAGGAGGAGACGTTGATCTTGGCCAGGCGCTCCTGGCAGAACGTGTACCCCGAGGCGTAGGAGTCGGAGGCCTGCCGCCACTCGATGTAGAAGGTGCACAGGTCGCCGCCCCAGCCGGCGAAGTCGCCGCGGTTCGCCGACTTGCCCGAGATGGAGCCCTTGGAGATCACGGTGTTGGCGCAGGCCGCGAGGTGGTCGAGGTTGATGTCCACGCCGTAGCCAGGGTCCTTGAAGTCCTCCATCCGCTTCCCGACCTCCTTCTCCGCGAACTTGAGCCAGTCCGAGTCGGCTTCGTACAGCAGCAGCCACCAGCCGTTCCTGGTGCCGAGCGTGGGGCCGTACTCGCTGTTGTACTTGGGGGAGCGAAGGAACTCGCAGACGAGCTCGTTCGGGTTGCCCTTGCCGTACCGCACCGCGGCGGCGTACAGGGCGTCGATGTAGTCGAGCATCTTGTCGACCGGGGAGCTGGCCCCGCCGATGCCGTCCTTGCCCACGCCCGTGTCATTGCCGCGCATGACGTCGCGGTCGAGGTCGAAGGAGTCGCCGTTTGCGCTGAACTTGAACTCCTTGATCTGCGTGAACGACCAGTTCTTCGGCATGGCGAAGCCGAGGTTGCCGGAGAAGCCCCAGGACATGCCGGAGACGAACGAGTACCGGGCGTAGGCCTCGTCACTGACGCGCTGGCAGACGTTGCGGGAGCCGTAGACACCCGCGATGTACCGCTTGCCCTTGGCGCTGAGGGCGGCCTGGATGCCGTGGAAGTACGGGATGATGTTGGAAGTGATCTCCGGGTCCGTGGCGTCGTAGTCCACGGCGAAGTAGATGACCGAGCCGCGGTTGAACTTGTACACCGACTCGGCCCGGTCGTGCGCCTTCGAGGCGTGCTTGTAGCCCTCGGCGTACGTGAAGTGCTCCAACTTGCGGGCGTGGTACTGGGAGATCGGGAAGACCCGCATGCCGCCGGCGAAGATCTGGTCGAGCTCGCCGGGCTGGAGCTCCTTGTCCAGGTCGTACTTGGGGTCGAGGACCTCCTCGTCCAGGTAGCGCCCCACGACCTCGTAGCCGGCTTCCTTGAGGGCCTTGGCGCGGGCGGTGGTGATGGTGAACCGGGTGTCGCAGGCGTTGGCCTTCCGGTCCGGGTTGCCCATGGAGACCAGGAGCTGGCACCAGGTGTCGTAGTCGCCCCGCCCGTTCACGCGTTCCAGGCAGGAGAACTCCTGGAACGCCTTCACGGCCTTCTCCAGCCCGCCCCCGTACGAGGAGGTGAAGGAGACGGCGGCGATGTCATCGCCGTCCTTGTACTTCAGGTCGTTGAACACACAGGCCGCGGAGAAGAGCTGCACGAAGATCCCGGAGGAGCCAGGGCCTACCTCGTGGGCCTTCAGACCGTTCTGGGTCGTCGGACCCATGTTGCCCGACGCGGCGTCGTCGGCGACGCCGAATTCGTACTGGAGCGCCCTCATCAGCGACTTCTGCACGTCACGCGAGTAGAGGCCGTCGCACGGGCCTATGTTGAACGAGGAGCGCTTGTGGTAACGGCCGTTGAGCCACCGCTGGATTTCGCGGACCTTCTCCGTGCCGCCGGCTACCACGACGTAGGCGTCCATGGTCAGCAGCGCCTTGAAGATCTTGGGCTGCACCATGCCGTTGGTCTCGTCGAGACCCATGTTCGACTTCAGCTGCTTGACGGCCGTCATCGTGGTGATGCTGTACTGGCCGTCCCCGGCCCCGCCCCAGTACCCCTTGCAGAACAGGGCGTGGCCGAGGATGTTCACGATGTTCTTGTTGGAGAACCCGGCGCCGATGTCGCCGAGGGCCGCCAGCTTCGCCTCCGTCGTCGGGCCGAAGCTGTCCGACGGGGTGGCGATGCCCAGTTCTATCTGGAGGGCCCGGGTGAGGGAGAGCATGGTGGGCCAGCCGGTCTGGCCGTTCTCCGGGCACGGGTTGTAGCCCGCCTTGCCCGCGTAGGTCTTGTTGACCCACTGCTGTGCTTCCAGGACTTTCTTGTCCACGTGATTCCCTGTGTTCCTCGTGTCGGCCGTGTCGGCCTTGTGGCAGGCGCGGGCCGCAGCCACCCCCGGTCGGGGCGGGCGCGGCCCGTGGTCGTGCGGTGGTCGGGCGGGGCGCGTCAGCGGCGCGGGGTGAAGGCCACCACGTCGCCCGCACGCTCCTCGCCCGTGGGGAGCTGGCCGTGGGAGTCCGTGCGGATGTAGACGCGGTGCAGCCAGCGGTCCTTGCCGTCCCAGCGCGGGGTGAACGGGGTCCGGGCGTGCGTGGTGCGGAAGTTGTCGATGATCAGCACGTCGCCCGGGACCAGGGAGACGGCCTCGGTGACCTCGTCCAGCGCGTCCGAGAGCCTGGCGACGGCCTCGGCGTCCGCGCCCGCGTTCGGCTTCAGCAGCTCGCGGTCGTAGCCGAGCAGCGGGTCCTCGCGGTCGCCGTACAGCGGCTTGACGTTCGCGATGGCGCCCGGGTCCTCGACCCCGCCGCGGAAGGCCACGTCGACCTCGCACGGCTGCTCGTTGTCGTACAGGCGCTCCACCGTCTCCGCGTCGAGGAGCTTGATCGCCTTGCGGATCGAGCCCACGAGGGTCTTCGCGGTGCGCTCGTGGTCGGCGCGGGAGCACGCCAGCATCACGTAGTTCGGCTGGAGCGTGTGGTACGCCATCTCCGTGTGGAACTCCAGCAGCGTCTCGCTGGTCTCCGACGACAGGTGGTGGGCGCCCGGCGACGGGTAGACGTCGTGGTAGACGGTGCCCGAACGCAGCTCCGCGTAGCCGGTGTGCAGGCCGAGGCGGCGGCCGAACAGGCCGAGGAAGGCCTCCATGTTCAGGCGGCCGCGCTCCACCGGGGCCGGGGTGCTCGTCGGCGTGGCCGGCAGGTCCTCGTCGGCCTCGACGGGCAGGCCGCGCAGCACGAGGTAGCCGTCCTCGTTGCCGCCCCGGTTGAAGGCGTCCAGCGCGTCCGCGACCTCCTGCGGCAGCTCGGCGGAGAGCTTCCCGGCCACCTCCAGGAACTGGTACAGGTCGGCCCGCGGTACGTCGGGGAGCTTCGACGCCAGGTCGAGGAGAGCCTCCCGGTGTGCGGTCACGTCGATGATCGTCATGTCCTGTTCTCCTTCTTCTGGTGGGCGCGGGCGTACTGGAACAGCAGCTCCGCGCCGATCTCGGTCGCCAGGACCGACGTGATCCCGGCGTGGTCGTAGAGCGGCGAGACCTCCATGACGTCGAAGCCGATCGGGTTGAGGTCGCCGATGGTCCGCAGCAGCGCCAGGACCTCGCGGGAGGTCGGACCGCCGGGGGCCGGCGTACCGGTGCCGGGGGCGAAGGCCGGGTCCACGACGTCGATGTCGACGGAGACGTAGACCGGCAGGTCGCCCACCCGCTCCCGGATCAGCCGGGCCGCGCCCGCCGCCCCGAGCTCGGCGAACTCGTCCGCCGTGACGATCCGGACGCCGTGGCCGCGCGCGTAGTCGAGGCTGTCCGGCTTGGGGTTGTGGCCCCGGATGCCGAGCTGGACCATGGCCTCCGGCCGGATCAGCCCCTCCTCGATGCCGTGCCGGAAGGGGGTCCCGTGGTGGAACTCGCCGCCGATCATGGCGGGGTTGGTGTCCGAATGCGCGTCCAGGTGGACCACGGCCACCGGCCCGTGCTGCTCGTGCACGGCGCGCAGCGCCGCCAGGGTCAGCGAGTGGTCGCCGCCGAGCATCAGGAAGGCCGCGTTGTCCTTGAGCAGGCAGGTCAGGTGCCGCTGGGCGGTCTCCATCGCGATGTGCTGGTTGAACGGCGTCAGGTCGATGTCGCCGGCGTCCACGCACTTGATCAGGTCGAAGACGCCCGGGCCGCGGTCGATGCCGACGCCGTGGATCAGCCCCGACTCCGCGCGGATCTCCCGCGGCCCGAACCGGGCGCCGGGGCGGTAGCTGGTGCCGCCGTCGTACGGCGCGCCGATGACCACGACGTCGTTGCCCTTCGGCGCCCGGTCCAGCGGCAGGCGCATGAAGGTGGGGAGCTGGGCATACCGGGGGGAGATGTGCGAGTCGATCCGCTGGGAACCGATCCGCGGGACCTCGGTCATCGCCGTCCTTCCTTCCGTGTGTGGATGCGGATGCGGGCGGCCGCCGCGCGGGCCGTGGCCAGGGCCGCCGCCGCGTCGGCGCCGTGCGCGTACACGAAGCCGACCGAGGCGGAGTTGTCGAGGCGGGTCGCGACGCGGTCGCCGGGCTCGGCGTGCAGGTGCACCGAGGCGCCGAGGGACTCGGCCTCGGGGATGCCGGAGACACCGGTGAACTCACCGGGTTCGTCGGGGAAGAGCACGTGGACGGCGGCGCCGGCGGCGCCCCCGGCACCGGGCAGGCCCGGCTCGGGGGCGGCGCCGAGGGCCAGCAGCTTGGCGTCCAGGTGCGGGTTGGTCCCGCACACGTCGGTGACCATCGTGGAGATCATGTGCGCGGGCAGCCGCGGGTTGACCTCGACGATCCGCGGGCCGTCCGCGGTCACCATCACCTCGGTGTGCGCCGGGCCCTGCCGGTAGCCGATCGCCTTCAGGGCCCGGTCCACGCAGCCGCGGAGCTCCTCCCAGGTGCCGGCGTCCAGCGCCAGCGGGAAGGAGTGGCCCTCCTCCAGCAGGGTGGTGCGGTGCAGGTCCTTGGAGGTGGCGCCGAAGAAGTGCGTGTTCCCGCCCACGGTCATCGACTCCACGGAGACCTCGAACCCGCTCGCGTACTCCTCGAACAGGACGTGGCCCGGGCGGGGCTGGCCGCGCAGGGACTTCCGTACGGCCGAC
The DNA here is from genome assembly GCF_040636955.1 of Streptomyces sp. NPDC032472. NCBI lineage: Bacteria > Bacillati > Actinomycetota > Actinomycetes > Kitasatosporales > Streptomycetaceae > Streptomyces > Streptomyces sp. NPDC032472. Next base: position 41,160 of record NZ_JBEZVK010000009.1, on the reverse strand, counting down.
AGCTCCCGCCAGGCCGCGGCCGCGTCGGCGGCCGTGGTGCACTTGCGCACCCCGTAGCTGATCGCCTCCGACGGCGGCTTGGCGATGCAGGGCAGCCCGACGTGCGCGAGCGCCTCCTCCAGCTCCGCCTCCTCGGTGACCAGGCGCCACCGCAGGTTGGCCGGGTCCCCGTCGAGCGCGGCGCGCAGAAGGTGCTTGTGGTTGGCGGCCCGTACGGCCTGAAGTCCCTGCGAGGGCAGGCCCAGGTGCTCGGCCGCCCGGGCCGTGGCCTCGGTGTGGTAGTCGGAGAACGACATCACGCCGTCGACCAGCGGGGCGCCGGAGGCGTCGCCGAGCGCGGCCGCGATGGCCCGCCAGTCGTGCGTGTCGACGTGCAGGACCCGGTCCACGTTCGACAGCGGGTGCTCGGAGAACGGGCGGCCCCCGGTGTACCAGTCCTCGCCCTGGACCAGCAGCCAGATCTCCGCGCCGTGGGCGCGGGCCGCCTGGATGCCGTCGTAGAAGGCGGCGTGGAGCATGGACTCCACCAGCGCCAGCCGCTTGCCCGCGAAACCGGTGTACGCGCTCGCGCTCATCCCCGCAGCCCCTTGAAGTGCGCGGCGACGAGCGAGACCACCTCGGCGACGGGGACCTGGTCCGGGTCCTCGCCGGCGACGACGATCCGGTCGAACAGCTCCTGGACCACCAGGGTCTTGGCGTTGGCCACGTCGGCCTCGCCGACCCCCGCGTCCAGCAGGAGCAGCGAGAACGCGGACGTGGTCCCGGACCCCTCGTGGACGCCGAGCTTGGGCCGGTTCACGGTCTCGGCCGGCAGCAGCTGCGCCATGGCGGCCCGCAGCACCCACTTGTCCCGCCCGTACCGGCGCTTGAGCCCGGCCTCCAGGCCGGTCAGCAGGTCCAGCACGTCGCGGTCCCAGTACGGGTGGGTGGACCAGTGCCCGGCCACCGCCGAGAGCACCGGGCTCATCTCGTTCAGCCCGTCGAAGGTGGCCATGTCGTGCGCGACGGCCGTGTCCAGCTTCGGCAGCCGGTCCTCGCGGTGCATGCCGCCGAGCGGGATGTCGGCCCCGTACCCGGTCAGCACGCGCCGGGCCGGACCGTCCAGGGTCCGGTAGAGGGCGGTGAGCGGCAGCAGGTACTCGATCACGTCCGGGTCCAGGGACTCGGCGGCGTGGATCGTGTGCGGCAGCTGCGCCAGCAGCTCCGCCACCGGGATGGTGATCTCCCGGTGCTCCGAGCCCAGATGGTCGGCGACCACCCTGGCCTGCGGGAACTCGTCCGAGGTGTCGGTGCCCATGGAGAGCGTGTCGAGCGGGCCGGCCACGGCCGCGTGGGCGAGGGCGGCGACCCCGGAGGAGTCGATGCCGCCGGAGAGCACCACCAGCGGGCGCTCCGTGCCCGCGAGGCGGCGCTCGACCGCCGTGCGCAGCGCGGTGCGGACCTGCTCGACGGCCGTGTCCTCGTCGACGATGCGCCGGGACACCGGCGGCACCCACGTCGGGTGGGCGAGCACCGAGCCCGTGGCGATGTCGATCTCCAAGGCGGTGCCGGCGGGCACCTGGTACAGGCCCGGCAGCCGGCGGATCCGCCGGGCCCCCGATATCGGGAAGCCGAGCTGGCCGTCGGAGGGCGCGGCGAGCACCTTGGCCTCGGTCGCGGCCAGCACGTGGCCGGGCACGGGCCGGGTGTACAGCGGTACGGAGCCGGCGTGGTCGGTGGCGAGCAGGACGCGCTGCTCCTGGCAGAGCACCGCCGCGTACCGGCCGTTGAGCAGCCGGAAGGCGTGCAGCCTGTACGTCTCGAACAGGCTCAGCACCAGCTCGGCGTCGGAGGCGCCCGCCCCCGAAGAGGCGGCGAGTACGGAGCGGATCTCGTCGCGGTTGTAGAGCTCGCCGGCGAGCCACAGGACCGCGTCGCCGCCGCGCGCGACCGCGCCGTCGGCCGAGGCGCCCGGGTGGACCAGGGTCGCCTCGACGGTCAGGGAGCGCAGGCGCTCGGCGGTACGGGTGTGCCGGCCCCGCGTTGCGAAGGCCGCCGTGGGGCCCTGGTCCCCGCCCGTGCGGGCGGAGACCAGGAAGCCGTAGGCGGCAGGGAAAACCTGCTCAGCCATGTCAGACCTTCAGCGCCCCGAAGCCGCCGGCGCTGAAGTCGTAGTTGACCGGGACCTCGATGAGGTACGGGCGGCCCAGCTCGGCACCCTTGCGCAGGGCGGCCAGCAGCTCCTCGCGGGTGGCGGCCTTGGTGGCCTCCACGCCGTTGGCCTGCGCCAGCTGGACGAAGTCCACGCCGGTGAACTTCACGGCCGGGTCGTGGCTGCGGTGGTGGCCGATGTTCTGGTACAGCTCGATCAGGCCGTTGGTGTCGTTGTTGACGACGACGGTGACGATCGGCAGGTTCAGGCGGGCGATGGTCTCCAGGTCCGCGCTGTTGGAGTGGAAGCCGCCGTCGCCCGCGATGAGGAAGGTCGGCTGCTCCGGGCGGGCCATCTGGGCGCCGATCGCGGCCGGGATGCCGTAGCCGAAGCTGGAGCAGCCTGCCGAGGTCAGGAAGCCGAACGGCTGGTCGGCGCGGGCGAACAGCACGCCGTAGTGGCGGAAGAAGCCGATGTCGGACACGATCGTGCCCTCGCCCGGCTTGGCGATCTCGGCCATGACGGTGTTCATGGAGTCCATCACCTGGTGGACGCGCATGCCGTCCTCGTAGTGCTTGGGGTCCGCCAGGAACTCGGCGATGCGCTCGCGCAGCGGCGCGATGTCGTGGCGGTCCTTCGCGGCGAGCCCGCCGGTGGCGGCGTCCAGGTGCTCGACGAAGGCCAGGACGTCGGTGACGACGTCGACGTCCGGGCGGTAGATCCGCGGCACCGGGTTGGCGGTGGGGGAGATGCGGACGGTCTTCTTCTCGATGCCGCGCTCCCACATCGAGGGGCGCAGGTCCTCGGCGTAGTCGTAGCCGATGGTCAGGATGACGTCGGCGGGACCGAAGAGGGTCTCCAGCGCCGGGAACGACAGGATGCCGTCCATGTAGCCGGTGACGGCGCCGTAGTTCAGCTCGTGGCCGTGCGGGAGCACGCCCTTGGCGATGTACGTGGTGATGACCGGGATGTTCAGGCGCTCGGCGAGGGCGCGGATGGCCGGGACGGCACCGGCGCGGATGGCGGCGGCGCCGACCACGAACACCGGGTTCTTCGCGTCCTTGACCATCTCGGCGGCCTGGTCGGCGGCCGACTCCCAGCCGGGCTGGACCGCGCCGATCGGCTTCTCGGGGGTCCGGGCCGGGCCGTGGTCCTTCGTGATGTCGATGCCCTCGGAGGAGCCGAGGAGGTCGACGGGCAGGGAGATGAACGAGGGGCCGACCGGCTCCGTCATCGCCGCGGAGACCGCGGAGTCCACCAGGTCGGTGATCTCCGCCGGGCGCTCCAGCTCGACGGCGTACTTCGTCATCGGCTCGGCGATCTTCACCAGGTCGAGGCACTGGTGGGTGTCGTTCGGGAAGATGTCGTGCGACTCGGACTGCGCCGCCAGGGCGATGACCGGGGAGCGGTCCAGCATCGAGGTGGCCATGCCGGTCGACAGGTTGGTCATGCCGGGGCCGAGGGTCGCCCAGCAGGCCTGCGGGCGGCCGGTGATGCGGGCCAGGACGTCGGCGGCGACGCCGGCGGTGAACTCGTGGCGGGTGAGGATGAACTCCACGCCGTCCTGCTCGTCGAACAGGATCGACGCCGCTTCGCGGCCGACGACGCCGAACACCTTCTCGACGCCGTGCTCCTTCAGGCGCTTGAGAAGAGCGTGGGCCGCGGTCGGGTGCTCGCTGGGGCCGGTGGATACGCGGGACATGTAAAACCAGTCTCCTGTCCGAATTTCGGTGTGGTGGGGCCACCTTGGGCTGCCGGTCTCTTTCCGGGCTCTCGTTCCGGTATCCGGGAGCGGACGGAGAGTGACGAAAGAGTGGAGCGGACCAGGATCCATGCGTGAAAACAGATGTTGTGGTGGATGAGTGGCCAACTCCCGAGCACGCGAGGGAAGTCGGCTGGGACGCGCTGGCGGGCGCGGAGGACTTCTTCCTCACCCCGCCCTGGATGCGGGTGCTGCACGATTCGTCCGGCGCCTGGATGCGGTACCTCACCGCCCGCGCCGGCGGTGAACTGCTGGCCGGGCTCCCGCTGGTGCTCGCGACCCGGGAGTCGCCCTGGTCCCTCGGCCGCACCGACCTGCTGATCGCGCACTGCGCCGCCGAGCAGATGGCGGGCGCCGCGGAGGTGTCGGCGGCCTTCGGCGACCTCGACCGGCTGATGCCCTCGATGATGCTGGGCGGCCGCCACCTGGGCCGCACCCGCCTGCTGCTCGGCCCCGGCGCCGACGCGGAGACCGTCCACCTCATGGCCGAGCGGGCCGAGCGCACCGCCGCCGCGGAGGGCTGCCGCTCGGTGTGCTTCCCGTACGTGGACTCCCGCGACACCCTCCAGCAGCAGGTCCTCGCCGAGCGCGGCTACACCTCGCACGTGTCGGGGGAGTTCGCCACCCTCACGCTGCCGGGAGGGGACTTCACCGACTACGCGATGAGCCTGCCCGCCGCCCGTTCCCGCCGGGTACGGTCCGAGCGCCGCCGCATCGAGGCCTGCGGGGCGGAGATCACCCTCGCCCCGCTCGACCCGGCCGACATCCCCCGCCTCGCCGCGCTCGAGACCCAGCTGTTCGCCAAGTACGGCATGGCCGGCTGGGACCCGCGCCGCTCGGAGGCGGTCCTGGAGGCCGCCCACCGGCAGCTGGGGGACCGGGCCCTGGTCTCCAAGGCCGTCCTCGACGGCGAGATCGCCGGCTTCGGGCTGATCCTGGAGCACGGCGAGGACTGGTTCGCCCACCGCGCCGGCTTCGACTACGCCGCCCAGGCCCAGGCCAGGCTGCCCCTGTACTACGAGCTCCTCTACTACACCGTCGCCGACCGGGCGCCCGCGGCCGGCGTGCGCCGGGTCCACTACGGCATCGGCTCCACGGAGGCGAAGGTCTCCCGCGGCTGCGCCCTCTCCCGCCAGTACCTCTACGTCAAGGAGCTCCCCGCATGACCGGCTGGAACGCGGCGATCGGATCGGTGGTCAACCCGTCCACCCGGCGCGGAGGGCGGCTGGAGATGGTCGCCTCCGCCGACGTCGACTCCCTCGACCCCGCCCGCACCTACTACGTGTGGTCCTGGCTGCTGCAGCGCGCCCTGAACCGCACCCTGATGGCCTTCGGCACCGACCCGGAGCGGGCGGAGGTCGTCCCCGACCTCGCCGAGGGTCCGGGCGAGGTCTCCGCCGACGGGCTGACCTGGACCTACCGGCTGAAGCGGGGCATCCGCTTCGAGACCGGCGAGGAGATCACCTCCCACGACGTCGCGTACGCCGTGGAGCGGGTGTTCGCCCAGCACGTCCTGCCCGGCGGCCCCACGTACCTCACCGACCTCCTCGACCACGAGGGCTACCGCGGACCGTACGACGGGCAGCGCTGCCCGGCCGTGGAGCGGCCCGACGACCACACCGTCCGCTTCCGCCTCAGCCGGCCCTTCGCGGACTTCGACTACCTGATGGCCCAGCCGAACACGGCGCCCGTGCCCGAACACCGCGACACCCGCGAGGCGTACGGGTCGCGGCCGGTCTGCTCCGGCCCGTACCGGATCCACCGCTACGAGCCCGGCCGCCTGCTGCACCTGGTGCGCAACAACGCCTGGGAGCGGAGCACCGACCCGGTCCGGCCCGCCCTGCCCGACGAGCTGACCGTGGCCTTCGGGGTCGAGGTCAACGAGATGGACGACCGCCTCCTCGCCGGCGAGTTCCACGTGGACGTGGAGGGCCGCGGCATCCAGCACGCCGCGCGCGACCGGATCCTCGCCGACCCGGCGCTGCGGGCGCAGGCCGACAACCCGGCCACCGGCTTCCTGCAGTACATCACCGTGCAGACCGCCGTCCCGCCCTTCGACAACCTGCACGCCCGCCGCGCCGTCTTCTACGCCGCCGACAAGGCCGCACTGCTCGACGCCCGCGGCGGCGACGGCGTCGGCGGCTCCCTCGCCACCGGCCTGATCCCGCCCAACCTGCCCGCACACAGCAGCCAGGACCGCTACCCGTCCGGGCCCCGCCTCACCGGCGACCTGGACGCGGCGCGCGCCGAACTGGCCGCGGCCGGGCTGCCGGACGGCTTCGAGACCGTGATCGCCACCCAGCCCGGCAAGTTCGAGCTGGTCGCCCGCACCCTCGCCACCAGCCTGGGCCGCGTCGGCATCCGGGCCCGGGTGGAGGTCCTCGACACCGCCTCCTACTACCGCACCGGCCTGGGCAGCCCGCAGACCGTCCGCAGGCTCGGCCTCGGCCTCGGCGTCACCGACTGGGGCGCCGACTACCCCACCGAGTACGGCTTCCTGGCCCCGCTCGTCGACGGCCGGCAGATCAAGCGCGGCGGCGGCAACTTCAACTTCGCCGAGCTCGACGACCCGCTGGTGCGCACCCTCATCGACGAGGCCTGCACCACGACCGGGGCCGCGGCCCGCCGCGCGGTGTGGCGCCGGATCGAGAAGGCCGTGATGGACCGCGCCGTCATGCTGCCGATGGCCCACGACCGGACGCTGCACTACCGCCACCCCGACCTGACGAACGTCTACGTCCACCCCGCCTTCGGCCTCTACGACATCCAGGCCATGGGAGTACTCCGATGAACCTCGACGCCACCCTCCTCGACCCCACCCTCCTCGACCTCACCCCCCTCGACCCCGCCGACCGCAACGCCGTCGACGACGTCTTCGAGCTGCGCACCCTCGTCCACCGGGCCGACACGCCCCACCTGCCCGCCCCCTGCCTCGCCGACTTCACCGGATCGCTGATGGTCCCGCCCCCGGCCACCCGGGTCGAGGAGTGGGCGGGCCGCGACGGCTCGGGGCGGTGCGTGGCCTCCGTACGCCTGGAGTTCCCGCAGGAGGAGAACACCGAGGCCGTCACCGCGGCCGTCCTCGCCGTCCACCCGGCCCTGCGCCGACAGGGTGCCGGGCGCCGCCTCGTGGAGTTCGTACGGGACCGGGCCGGGGCGGCGCAGCGCTCGCGGATCCTCTTCACCGCCGACTCCGGTCCCGCGGGGCCGGCCGGCGACACCGGCACCGCACCGGCGCACCACCTGGCCGCGGCGATCGGCGCGCGGCCGGTGTGGACCCTCGACCACCTGCGCCTCGACGTCGCGGACGCGCCGCTGCCGCAGCCGCTGCCGGAGTCGATGTCCGTCCGGTACTGGGGCAGCGAGGTCCCCGAGGAGCTGGTGGAACAAGCCGCCCGGCTGGAGGCCGCACTGTCGGCCACCGCCCCGACCGGGGACCCGGGATGGCAGCCGCAGCCCGCCGCGATCTCCCGCATCCGGGACTTCGAGCGCATGCGGATCACCCGCGGCCGGCGCGCCCACCAGTGCGCGATCCTCGACCGCACCACCGGCCGGATGGCCGCCTGGACGGCGCTGTCGATGACCCGCGCCAACCCGGACAACGCCCTCCAGGCGATCACCATCGTGGACCCCGCGCACCGCGGCCTCGGCCTCGGCCGCCAGGTGAAGGCCCACAACCTCGCCCGCGCCCGCGCCGCGGAGCCCCGGCTGGCCCACGTCGACACCTGGAACGCCTCGGGCAACGCGCACATGCTGCGCGTCAACGCAGGCTTCGGCTTCGTGCCGGCCGGCGCCCGGTGGGCCTGGGAGCTGAGCACCGCGCGATGACCCCCCAGTTCGGGCGGCTCCTCGCCGCCCACACCGCCTCCCAGTTCGGCTTCAGGATCGCGCAGACCGCCTTCCCGCTGACCGCGCTGGCCGCCTGCGGGGCCTCGGCGGCGCAGGCGGCGGCGCTGATGGCGGTGCAGACCGCCGGCTTCCTGCTCGTCGGGCTGCCCGCCGGGTCCTGGGTCGACCGCTGCCGCAAGGTCCCCGTCATGGTCGCCGCGGACGGGGCGCGGTGCGCCACCGCCCTGTGCGTCGCCCTGGCGTGGGCCGCGGGCCGCCTCGAACTGGGACTGCTGTACGCGGCCGCGTTCGCCGTCGGGGTGGCCTCGGTGTTCTTCGACGTCGCGGCCCAGTCGGCGGTCCCCGCGCTGCTGCCCGCCGGGGACCTGGTCAGGGGCAACGCCCGGCTGTCCGCGGCGGAGTCCACCGCGGCCGTCCTCGGCCCGGTACTCGCCGGCACCCTGGCCTGGACCGCCGCCCCCCTGGGCTTCGCCCTCTCCGCCCTGAGCTACGCCATCTCGGCCGCCTCCCTCCTGCTCACCGTCCAGCTCCGCCGGCGTTTGAGGCGAACGGGGTCCGGGGCGGAGCCCCGAACCCCCCGGCCCCGCCGGCGTTTGAGGCGAAGGGGCTCCGAGGCGGAGCCCCGAACCTCCCAGCCCCGCCGGCGTTTGAGGCGAAGGGGCTCCGGGGCGCAGCCCCGGGAAACGGAGAAAGGGCGGGGCGGGGAGGAGCCCCGCGCAGCGGCCCCGAACCCCCGCCCGCCGGCGCAAGCCGGAGTCTGGCGGGACGTCGCCGAAGGCCTCCGCTTCGTGGCGGCCCACCCCACCCTGCGCCGCATCGCAGCCGCGACCGGCCTGTTCAACGCGGCCTGGTCCGCGGTGGCCGCCCTCCTGATCGCCCTCATGCTCGCGCACGGCCTCTCCCGCACAGCGGCCGGCACGGTCATGGCCGCACTCGGCGCAGGCGGCCTGGCCGGCTCGTTCACCGTACGGCGCCTCGCACAGCGGCTCGGGCCCGGCCGGTCCATCACCGTCGGGTTGATGCTGCCCGCCCCCTTCGCCCTCCTCGCCGGCTTCACCGGCCGCGTCCCGGTCTGGGCCACCGCGGTCGCGCTGTTCGGCGTGGGCGCCGGGGCGGTGGTGTACAACGTGGCCCAGATCAGCCTGCGCCAGTCGGTGACCCCGCCGGAGCTGCTCGGCCGGGTCAACGCCACCCTGCGCACCCTGGTGTGGGGGATGATCCCGCTCGGCGCGGCCCTGGCCTCCGCCGCCACCCGCATCGCGGATCCGGCCGACGTCGTCCTCGCGGGCGGCGGCGCGGCCGCCTGCGCCTGGGTGGTGCTGCTGCGGCTGCGGCTTCCCGAGAGCCGGACGGAGAGTCCGGAAAGAGCAGCGGAACCTAGCGTGGGTGGCACCGCAGAGGACGCCGTGGCCGCGTCCTCGCGGTGAGCCTCCCCGGTCCGCGACCAGGACGGGGAGCCGGGCCGTCCCGGCACTTCCACACCCCCGGTGGAGTGCCGGGACGGCCCTTTTCCGGGTGTCAGCGGGCGGAGGCGAGCGGCAGGGTGACCGCCGAGGCCGCCGGGTCGAGCGTCACGCGGGTCCCCGCCGGGTACCGAAGGGTGTGGTCGCGGTCGGTCGAGGTGAGGACGATCCCGATGCGGTGCCCGGCCGGCACGATGTGCTCGGTCGGCTCCAGGTCCCAGCGGAAGGTGTACGCCTTCCCCGGCTCGACCGGGCTCTGCCAGGCGGCGCTGGTGCGGTTGCGGACGTCCGTCCACCCCCGCGTGATGATCTTGAACGGCTTGTCCTCCCGGCTGAACTCCTTCAGCGGGCGGCACCCGGTGTTGCCCGGGGCGCTGTCGCCGAAGCACCAGTTCTCCTGGCCGGCGTTCAGCTTCACCGGATAGTTCGCCGGGCCGTAGTCGACGAGGAACGCCGACAGGTACGGGGAGGGGCCCTCCACCCCCGCCCGCACGGAGATCCTCGGGGTGCCGGAGATCCGCGTGGCCTCCTTCAGCGGCTCCGTGAGATAGGCGAGCCGCGCCGGGTCCTCGCTTTCCGGGGCGGTGGCCAGCTGGTCGCCGCTGCGCGACGGGTCGTCCGTCCACACGCGCGCCTGCGGGCCCTGCAGGGCGCCGAGCCCCAGCGTCCGGTCGAGGGCGCCGCGGGCGGGCCACCCGCGGTACGCGTCCCACGCGCCCGACGGGCGCTGCACCTGCACCCTCGGCTCGCCGTCGGCGCCGGAGCGCAGGCCCATCAGCTCCTGGTCGAACCACTTGTGGACCGAGTCCAGCCACGCCTGGCGGCGGATGTCCAGCGGGTCGTCGTGCTGGCCCTGGGTGAGCCACAGCCGGGACTTCACGCCCGAGCGCTGGAGCTTCGACCACAGGTCCAGGCTCTGCTTGGGGCGGACGTTCCAGTCGTTCAGCCCGGCCACCAGGAACACCGAGGCGCGGATCCGGTCGGTGCGCGAGCCGAAGTCGCGCTCCCGCCAGAAGGCGTTGAGGTCGCCGTTCTCGTGCCCCATCCGGGCCTGCACGTCCGCGACCGCCTTGGCGCAGGCCTCGGGCCGGTCGCGGGTCAAGACCAGCTTTACGTGCATGTCGGCGTCGTTGCCGGGGTAGCCCTTGGGGCCGACGTTCCCGCCGTTCGCGCGGTAGTAGTCGTACCAGTCGGACACCGGCAGCATCGGCACGACGGTCTTCAGGCCGCGCACGCCGGTGGTGGCGGTGGCCAGCGCGAGGGTGCCCTTGTAGCTGGTGCCGGTCATCGCGGCGGTGCCGGTGGACCAGCCGGTGGCCCTGGCCTCGGTGCCGCTGTCGTCGACGGCCGTGGTGGCGCCGGCCCGGCCGTTCAACCAGTCCACCACCTTCGTCATCGCCTTGACCTCCTCGGGGGAGACGGTGCCGGGGCAGCCGGTGGAGCCGCCGGTGCCGAGCGTGGAGACCGCGAGGGTGGCGTAGCCGCGCGAGACGAAGTAGTTGTCCCAGTACGGCGGGTACTGGTCGACGTCCCTGGCGGCCTCGCCCGGCGCCCAGGGGGCCAGCTGCGGGGTGCCGGTGACGTCGGCGGGGTGGAAGTCGGCCTTCGCGAAGCCGCCGTGGTACGGGGAGGCCTCGATGATGGCCGGGACCTTGCGGGGGGTGTCCGGGCGGATCACCTGGACCCGGACCTTGTCCTTGCGGCCGTCGCCGTCGGTGTCCGTGTCCGTGGTCACGAACACCGTTTCGCGTATGGCCTTGCTGAAGTCGTGCACCGGCTGCGTGCCCTGTGCCTGCTGTGCGTACGCCATGGCCGGCGTTCCGGTGAGCAGGGAGGCAACGGTTGCGGTGAACACGACGGTACGTCGTGCGATTTGCATGGATGCACTCTCGGTAGAGGCTGGGACGAGGGGTCGCGCGCGGCGGAGCCGGGGCGGTCGGCCCGGCCGGGCCGCACGGACGACCCGCTGGCGAACCTGCGCGCAGCGGCGGCCGGTTCGCGGTGGGGCCACCCCAACACGTCCCCCGGCACAAGATCAAGTACCCGGGCGGGCCGGGAGAGCACCGGGAGACCGGCGAGAGAGCCCGGAGACGGCCCCTGCCTACCCTGACCGACATGTCTGACCATGCGGTTGACCAGAACGTCTCCTCCCGCCGCAGAACGGGCCGGGGCAAGCGCGCGGGCGCAGCCGTGGCGGCCGCGGCCGTGCTCGGCGCGGGAGCGTACGCGGGCCACCGCTTCCTCTCCCCGGCGCCGCAGGACAAGGACGTGGCCGCGGCCGCGGGCCACCTCCAGCAGTTCCTCGACGCGTGGGCGGCGAACCGGCCCGCGGACGCGGCGGGCCTGACCGATTCGCCGGACAGTGCCGTGTCGTTGCTGCAGTCGGTGATGAAGAACCTCGCGCCGACGAAGGCCGTCATCACCGCGGACCGCGACCAGGCGTCGAAGGGCGGGAAGGGCGGGAAGGGCGCCGTCAGGGTGCCGTTCAAGGTCTCGCTGCAGACCGCGGGCGCCGGGGAGCTGGTGTACGACTCCGAGGCGAAGGTGGTCAAGGACGGCGCCGGAGCCTGGAAGGTGCAGTTCTCCACGCCCGTGGTCCACCCGCAGATGGAGGCCGGCCAGACCCTCGCGCTCGCGGCGAACACCGGCCGCGGCCGGATCCTCGACAAGGACGGCGCCCCGCTGGAGGCCGCGTCCCTGACCGGGGCGGTCGACGAGCAGGGCAGGGGCGTCTCGGGGCTCCAGGCCCGCTACCAGAAGGAACTGTCCGGCGGCGCCTCGTACGGCAAGTCCGTGGTGGTCGCCGACCGCCGGTCCGGGGCCGTGGTCAAACCGCTGACGCAGGGCCCGTCCGGCAAGGGCGAGGACATCCGCACGACGATCGACCAGAAGGTGCAGCGGGCCGCCTCGGGCGCCCTGGAGGGCCTGGACAAGAACGCCTCGATCGTGGCGATCGACCCGCGCACCGGCGCCGTCCTCGCCGCCGCGAACCGGCCCGGCGGAATGAACCGGGCGCTGGAGGGCCGCTATCCGCCCGGCTCGACCTTCAAGGTCGTCACGGCGGCGGCGCTGCTGAAGGCCGGCATGAAGCCGACGGACGTGGCGGCGTGCCCGAAGTACGCCTCCGTCGACGGCCAGCGCTTCGAGAACCAGAACCAGTTCGTCCTGCCGGAGGGCTCGCTCCTGCGGGACTCCTTCGCCAAGTCATGCAACACCTTCTTCGTCGAGGCCCGCCGCAAGGTGGCCGGGCCGGCCCTGCCGGAGACCGCCAAGTCCTTCGGCATCGGCAGCCCGTGGGACATCGGGGCCGTCTCCTACGACGGTTCGGTCCCGCTGCCCGCCTCCGACAACGAGCTGGCTGCCAGCACCATCGGGCAGGCCCGGGTCCAGGCGTCGCCGCTGGTGATGGCCTCCATGGCGGCCACGGTGAAGGAGGGCGCCTTCAAGCAGCCCGTCCTCGTGCCGGACCACGTCGGCAACCGGCACACCGCCCCGGCCCTGGAGGCAGGCGTGGCCGAGGGACTGCGGGAGATGATGCGCGCCACGGTCACCCACGGGGCCGCGGCCGCACTGAAGAACGTACCGGGCACGGCGCACGCCAAGACCGGCACGGCCGAGTACGGCGAGGCCAAGCCGCCGCAGACGCACGCCTGGATGATCGGCTACCTCGGCGACCGGGACGTGGCCTGGTCCGTCCTGATCGAGGACGGCGGCTCGGGCGGCAAGGACGCCGGCCCGGTGGCCGCCCGGTTCCTCGAAGCCCTCCGCTGACCACGCTGCACGCCCCGCGCCACCCCACGGCACCGGGCGGATGCCGCCTGCACCCCCAAGACCGCACCACCTGCAACACAGTTGGGACTGAGACCCTGTGGCTTTCGACGCCGCGTCGCACGGGACCGTGAACCCGTCGGACAGCACGGGCGGAACGCTCCGCTTCGTCCGCACCGACGACTTCGACTCCCTCGACCCCGCCGACACGTACTACGCGTACACCTGGAACTTCATCCGCCTCCTCGGCCGGCCCCTGGTCGGCTACGGGACCGGGGAGGACGGCCGGCCACAGCCGGTGCCGGACCTCGCCGTCTCGCTCGGCGAGCCGTCCGACGGCGGCCGCACCTGGACCTACCGGCTGCGCGAGGGCGTGTGTTTCGAGGACGGCACCCCCGTCACCTCGCAGGACGTCCGCTACGCCGTCCTGCGCGCCAACTTCCCCGAGGAGGTGTACGGGGGTGCGGTGACCCGCGGGGGCCCGGCCTACTTCCGCCAGTACCTGACGGGGCCGCAGGGCATCGCGACGCCCGACGAGCACACCGTCGTCTTCCGGCTGAAGGAGCCGTTCGCGGGCTTCGACTACCTGGCCGCGCTGCCCACCACGATCCCGGTGCCGCAGCGGGCCGACACCCATCCCGAGTACCGGTGGCGGCCGGTCTCCTCGGGCCCGTACCTGATCGAGGAGTACCTGCCCGGGGACCGCCTCACCCTGGCCCGCAACCCGCACTGGGTCCGCGAGACCGACCCCGTCCGCACGGCGCTGCCCGACGCGGTCACCGTCAGGCTGGGGGTGTCCGGCCCCGAGGTGGACCGGATGCTGCTGGCGGGGGAGGCCGACATCGACCTGGCCGGGGTCGGAGTGCAGCCCGAGACCCAGGACCGGCTGCTGGCTGATCCGGCGGCCCGGGAGGGCGTGGACAACCCGCACACCGGGTTCGTGTGGCTGTACTGCATCAACCAGAACGTCGGGCCGCTGCGGGACGTCCACGCGCGGCGCGCGGTGCAGTACGCGACGGACAAGGCGGCGATGCGCGCCGCGTACGGCGGGGAGCCGGCCGGGGACATCGCCACCACGCTCCTGCCGCCCACGGTGCTGGGCCACGAGCCCCACGACCGGTACCCGGTGGGCCCCGACGCCACGGGCGATCTCGACGCCGCCCGCCGGGAGCTGGCGCTGGCCGGGCTGCCGGAGGGCTTCCGGACCCGGATCGCGGCGCGCGAGGACCGGCGCAAGGAGTGGAACGCGGCGCTCGCGCTGGCGCGGGGCCTGGCCCGCGTGGGCATCGAGGCGGAGGTGGTGCCGTTCACCTCGGGCGGCTACTTCACCGAGACGGCGGGCGTTCCGGCGTACCTGCGCGAGCACGGCATCGGCATCGTCATGTTCGGCTGGGCGGCGGACTTCCCGGACGGCTTCGGCTACCTGCAGCAGATCGCGGATTCGCGCGCGATCAAGGAGGCGGGGAACCAGAACCTGGGTGAACTGGCGTCCCAGGAGATCGACGCCATGCTCGACGAGGGGGCGCGGACCTTCGACGCGCAGGCGCGGGAGGCCCTGTGGGCGGCCGTGGACCGGGAGGCGATGGAGGCGGCCGTGATGTGCCCCTACATGTACGTCAAGTCCGTGGTGGTCAGGGGGAGTCGGGCTGCCAACGTACGCATGTCCCAGGTGTACGGAATGTACGACTATGCTGCGATTTCGCTGAGCGACTGATCCCCGTTTGCGAAAGAGGATCTTGAGTAATAACCTGGTCAAGTCATCCGGAAGACGACTTTTCGACCAAAAGTCGCTTGCGGGTGCGGGAATACGATGATCAGGGGGATGACATCGATACTGCGACGCGCGTGACGGTCCGGCTCCTCGGACCGGTAACCGCCTTCAATGCAGAAGCCCGGGTTCCGGTACAGGGTCAGCGTCAGTTGAAGTTCCTGGCCAGCCTCGCTCTGAATGCGGGACAGATGGTGACGAAGGAGTCGATCGTCGAGGATTCGTGGGACGCGGATCCCCCGAAGACGGTCTCCGGACAGCTGCAGAACAGCGCATGGATGATTCGCACCGCATTCGAGGGGGTGGGCGTGGGGCGGGAGATCCTCGCCTCCCACGCCCTCGGCTACCAGCTCCACGTCCCGGCGGGCCGGGTGGACGTGTACGTCTTCCGCGACATGGTCCGGGAGTCGAAGGAATCGGGCCAGGCCGGCCGGTACCGGGAGGCGTCCGACCGCCTCGACGAGGCCCTGGCCCTGTGGAAGGGGCAGGCACTCGCCAACATCACCTCCGCCCGGCTCCGGGCCCGCGCCGACGGGCTCGACCGGGAGCGGCTCGCCGCGCTGGAGCAGCGGGCGCGGCTCGACATCAAGCTCGGCCGGAACGAGGAGGCGATCGCCCGCCTGGACGGGCTGATCGCCGGGGATCCGCTGCGCGAGGACCTCTACGTGGCCCTCATGCACGCGTACTACGGCGCCGACCGCCAGGCGGACGCGCTGAACGTGTTCCACCAGGCCAAGCGGACGCTGATGGACGAGATCGGCATCATGCCGGGGCGCCGGCTGCGCGAGACGATGCAGTCGATCCTGGCGCAGCAGCTCCAGATCGCCGCATAGGGCTTGAAAGGGCCGGCACGGTCATGTCCGTGCCGGCCTGCTTTCGGCCCGCATTGCATAGATTTTCAAGATCGCGCATACTGATGCATATCAGATCCGCTTCGCATCCATCCCAGGGAAGGACTGCCGTGACGCACGCACTGCCGAAGGGCTTCGTCGTCCACACCGCGCCGGTCGGGATCGCCGACGACGGCCGCGACGACCTGTGCATCATCGCCTCCGAGGTCCCCGCGAAGACGGCGGGCGTCTTCACCCGCTCCCTGTTCGCCGGGCCGTCGGTCCTGCTGTCGCGCGAGGCCGTCGCCGACGGCTCCGCCCGGGGCGTCGTGGTCGTGGCCCGCAACGCCAACGTGGCCACGGGCGCCGAGGGGGCCCGCAACGCCGCCGCGGTCCGCGACGCGGCCGCCCGCGCCGTCGGCATCGACCCCTCCGAACTGCTCATCGCCTCCACCGGCGTGATCGGCGTGCAGTACCCGCTGCCGTCGATCCTCGGCCACCTCGAAGGCCTGGCCTGGCCGCCGCAGCAGCCGGCCGCCGGCATGGACGCGGCCGCGCGGGCCATCATGACCACCGACACCCGGCCCAAGTGCGTCTCCGTACGCGTCGGCGACGCCGTGCTGACCGGCATCGCGAAGGGCGTCGGGATGATCGAGCCCGACATGGCCACCCTGCTCACCTTCTTCGTGACGGACGCCGAGCTCGACGGCGCGTGGCTGACCGCCGCCTTCAAGCGGGTGATGGACGTGACCTTCAACGCGGTGTCCATCGACACGGACACCTCCACCTCCGACAGCGCCGCGCTCTTCGCCAACGGCCTGGCCGGCCCGGTGGACCCCGAGGCCTTCGAAGAGGCCCTGCGCGAGGTGGCGTTGGCCCTGGTCAAGATGATCGCCTCGGACGGCGAGGGCGCGTCCAAGCTGATCCAGGTGACGGTCACCGGGGCCCGCGACGACGCCCAGGCCAAGCGGGTGGGCAAGGCCGTGGTCAACTCGCCCCTGGTGAAGACCGCCGTGCACGGCGCCGACCCCAACTGGGGCCGCGTCGTGATGGCCGTCGGCAAGTGCCAGGACGACACGGACATCGCGCCCGACCGGGTCCGCGTCTCCTTCGGCGCGGTCGAGGTCTACCCGCCGGGCGGCGACGAGCAGGTCCGGCGCGCCGAGGTCGCCGACTACCTGAAGGCCGCCGACGAGGTCCTGATCGGGGTCGACCTGGGCATCGCCGACGGCTCCTTCACCGTCTACGGCTGCGACCTGACCGAGGGGTACGTCCGCCTGAACTCGGAGTACACCACCTGAGCCCCGGCCGGGGCCGGGGGTACGGGTCCACGCCGCGTACGGGTCCACGCCCGCGCTGAGCGCGCGGCCGGGCCGGGCGCCCGCCCGGCCGCGCGCTCACCGGGAGCCGGTCAGCCGGCGGAAGCGCTCCGGCAGGGCCCGCAGCCAGGCCGCGCGGTCCGCGGCGACCTCGCGCAGGCGCGCCTCGCCGCTGCGGGCCACGAGATGGCCGAGGTAGCGCTCGTTGAACCGGGCGAACTCCTGGTGCAGGGTGCGCAGGGCCGGGGCCACCTCCTCCGGCTCGGCCCCGGTGAGCCGGGCCAGCGGGACGGTGTACTGCTTCCAGCGGCCCTCCACCGCCGCGCGCAGCAGGGTGAGGAGCTCCCCGTCGCGGTCGAGGATGCGGTGCAGGGCGTCGGGGGCCAGGCCCAGGGCGTCCGCCAGCAGCAGGGTCTGGTGGTCGCTGCCCGGCCAGGGCCGCCCGGCCTCGGCCCGGCCGTAGTCCTCGGCCGGCATGCCGATGCGCCGGGCGAGCCGCTCCCGGGTGAACTGCCGCGCCAGCCGGTGCTCGCGCAGCGTCCGGGGCCGCAGCGCCATGAGTGCCGGGACCGGGCACCACAGGGCGTCGGCCAGGGCGAAGAGGTCGGCCTCCGAGGGGGCCGCCGTGCCCGACTCCCAGGCCAGGACCGTCTCGGGGCTGTGGGGCAGCCCCAGTTGGGCCAGCTGCCCCGCGACCTGCTGCGGGGTCAGGCCGATGCGCAGGCGGGCGGCCCGGGCCTCGGCCGGGGAGAAAGGGGGGAGGTCGGGGTCCGGGTGCATGCCCGCGGTCACCGGGTCGCCGGGGCGTCCGGTTCGGCGAGGGCGTCCCAGTCGATCTCCTCACGGGCCCTGCGGGCGGTGAACCCGTGGAAGAACAGGTTGAGCAGGACCGCCGTGAGGCTGCCGAGGGTGATCCCGCTGCCCAGGACCGCCCGCAGTTCGGTGGGCATCCGCTCGAAGAACGGGCTGACGACGGTCGGCAGCATGGCGGCGCCGAGGCTGACCGCCAGGATCAGGGCGTTGCGCTCCTCCTTGAGGTCGACCCGGGCGAGGATCTGGATGCCGACGGTGGCGACCATGCCGAACATCGCGACGGCCGCGCCGCCGAGCACCGGGTGCGGGATCGAGGCGACGACCGCGCCGGCCTTGGGCACGAGCCCCAGCGCGATCATGAACAGCCCCGCCGCGACCACGACGAACCGGCTGGTGACGCGGGTGATGCGGACGAGGCCGATGTTCTCGGCGAAGGCCACGTACGGGAAGGAGTTGAAGAGGCCGCCCAGGACGGTCGAGACGCCGTCGGCGCGCAGGGCGCGGGCGACGGTCTCGCCGTCGACGGGCCGGCCGGTGATCTCGCCCATCGCGTACACGTCGCCGGTGGTCTCCACCGCCGTGATCATCATGACGACGACCATCGCCAGGATCGGGAACAGCGAGAAGTGCGGCAGGCCGTAGTGGAAGGGCGTGCTGACGCCGAGCCAGTCCGCCTGGTCGACGGCCCCGAGGTCGGCGTCGCCGAGCAGCCAGGCGGCCAGGGTGCCGCCGACCAGCCCGAGCAGGACGGCGACGCTGCCGAGGAAGGGCCCGCCGAGCCGGGAGACGAGCAGGATGAACAGCAGGGTGCCGACGGCGTACGCGAGGTGGGAGGGGTCGCCGTAGCCGGGGGTGCCGATGAGGCCGGCGCCGCCGCCGACGTCCTGGAGGGCGACGGGGATGAGGGTGACGCCGATGACGGTCAGCAGGGTGCCGGTGACGACGGGCGGGAAGTACGGGGCCAGCCGGCCGGCGAAGGGTGCCAGCAGGAAGGTCGCGAGCCCGGCGGTGATCACGGCGCCGTAGACCACCAGCAGGCCGGCGGTGCCGCCGCCGGCGCCCTGGCCGATGGCGATCATCGGGGAGACGGCCGTGAAGGTCGCGCCCTGGACGAGGGGCAGGCGGGAGCCGATCCGCCAGAAGCCCCAGGCCTGGATGACGGTGGCGATGCCGGCCGTGACGAGGTCGGCGTTGATGAGGTAGACGAGCTCCTGGCGGGAGAGCCCGAGGCTGCTGCCGAGGAGCACGGGGACGAGGACGGCTCCGGCGTAGAACGCGAGGACGTGCTGGAAGCCGTAGAGCGCGAGCCGTGGGAGCGGGAGGACCTCGTCGACGGGGTGCTCGGTCGTGCGGGGTCTGCGGCGCGATGCCAGTGGTGCCATCTCTGCCTTGCCTTGAGGTAGGTGAATGAGAGGGCCTCGGAGGCGGGCGGGCGGCCGCGCGGATGGGGCGGGCGGAGCCGGCGGCCGACGGCACGGGATTGCCGGTGCACGGACGGGAGTCGAGGCGGAGCGGGCCGTTCCGGGCCCGGTCGGCACTGATCCTGGCGGACGCACCCGCCGACATGCAAGGCCGCGGACAATGTTTTTGAAAGCAAAACCGGCCGGTAGCTTGCGATTCCATGGGTCTTGAGGGGTTGCTGCTACGGATTTCGTAGCACGCATCCCACTGTGGGGGACGTCTTGCGCGGGCCGCGCCGCGGACGGCTGCGGAATCCGGCCCCGCCGGCGGCCCGGACCGCGCCGCCCGTCAGCGCGGCCGGCGCTCGCCCTGGGCGATCTCGATGCTCGTGTGCAGGTCGCCGGCGGCGTCCACGGCCGACAGCGCCGACAGCGCCAGGCACGACAGCAGGGCGCAGGCCGGGGCGAGCCCGGTCGCGCGCCGGTTGCGGGCGGAGCCGGAGGCGGCCCCGTGGTCGAGCAGGGCCGCCACCCGGCGCGGGACCGGGCCCGCGGTGGCGGCCAGCGCGAGGCCGGGGCGCCCGCCGGAGCCGGGAGTACGGGCGGCCAGCGCGGCCTTGGCGATCGCACGGGCCGTCAGACGCCGGTCTCCGACGGCGCGGGCGGCGTCCTCGTCGGCGCAGCGCTCCAGGGCGTACGCCAGCGGCTCGCGCAGCGCCCCGAGTGCCGGGTGGCACAGGGCGGCCAGCGTCATCACGG
The DNA here is from genome assembly GCF_040636955.1 of Streptomyces sp. NPDC032472. Taxonomy (NCBI): domain Bacteria; kingdom Bacillati; phylum Actinomycetota; class Actinomycetes; order Kitasatosporales; family Streptomycetaceae; genus Streptomyces; species Streptomyces sp. NPDC032472. Next base: position 21,298 of record NZ_JBEZVK010000009.1, on the reverse strand, counting down.
CGGTGTGGCGGTGGTGGCGGCCGCGCAGGTGGGAGCGTTCGTGCGCGAGCAGCGCCTCGCGCTCCCCCGGGGACAGGGCGCGCAGCATGCCCGCGGTCACCACGATCCGGCCCGGGCGGCCGGGCAGGGCGTACGCGTCGGGGGTCTCGTCGGGCAGGACGAGGAGCTCGCCGCCGGCGCGGGCCGCCAGCCGCCGCGCCCGCAGCAGTTGGGCGCGGTGCCGCAGCAGCCCGCGGACCAGCAGGCCCGTGCACATCACGAGCAGGACCAGGGCGACGCACGCGCCGGCGACCGCCGGGGCGCCGGGCGCGACCGCCGCGTGCACGGTGACCGGGGTGAGCAGCCGGCCCAGCTCGGCGACGGCGGGCACGTGGGTGGCGCCGGGGACGACGAGCAGGGCGAGTGCGGCGGTGCTGCCCGCAGCGAGGCCCGCCGCGGTGAGGGCCAGCACCCGGACCGCCTGCCGCGGCGCGAGGCGGGAGACCAGTCGGCGGGCCGCCGGCCCGGCCAGGAACGGCAGGAGCAGGGGCAGCCACACCGTGTAGATCACGCTGGGCCGCCCTCGGCGTCGAGGAGCGCCCGCAGAATCCTTTCGTCCTCCTCGCTGAGCTTGGACACGAAGCGGCTCAGGACCGCGCCGCGGTCCTCGTTGCGCTCCAGTTCCGAGTGCATGCGGCGGGCGGTCAGGCCGGAGGCGTCCTCCGTCGGGAGGTAGGCGAAACCGCGGCCGCAGCGGGTGCGGGTGACCGTGCCCTTGTCGTACAGGCGGGTCAGGATCGTCGTGACGGTGGTGCGCGCGTGCGAGGTGTTCAGCGCCTCCTGGACCTGGCCCGGCGTCAGCGGGCCGCCGGCCGCCCACAGGGTCGCCAGCACACTCGCCTCGAGCTCGCCCGGAGGCCGCCGATCCGCGTTCGCGTCTCCCATGGGAACGATCCTCCGCACGTCGTGCATGAACAGGACTGCAGTCGACCGGGGCGTCGTTGCCCCGGTCCGCCTCCTCACATTAAGCGAGGGGCGCGTGATCGTCGCCACCCCGAACGGGGCTTCAGGGCAGGTGCGTTCGCCGCACGGGGTCGCGGCGGCGGCCGTCGGGTCCGGCGGAGGGCCGTCAGCCGTTGGTGTTGAGGAAGCCGATCACGACCGCGCCCCACCAGCACGCCTGGGATATGAGGGCGGTCGCTCCGCCCCAGGCGAGCCTGCCGCGGCCGACCTCCCCGCCGGAGGCTTCGAGGCGGCGGCCGAGCAGGCCGGCCTGGAGACCGTTGAGGGTCAGGGCCAGGACGAGGCCGATCTTGACCAGGGTCACGGGGGAGCCGAGGTCGGGGTGGAGCAGCATCCCGCTGGCGACGAGGCCGCCCAGCCCGGCCCAGATCGGGACGTGCAGGCGCGCGGTGGCCGCGAGGACCTCCTCGAAGGAGCAGCGGCGGGTCGCCCACAGCAGGCCGTAGTAGTCCGCGGAGAGCACGGCGCCGAAGCCCAGCACCAGCGACGCGAGGTGGACGAAGAGCGCGGCGGTGTGCAGGGACTGGTCGGTCTGGACGTGGGCGGAGCACCACAGGGCGCCGGTCAGCACGACCACCGCCACCAGGGCCGCGGCCGACACCGTCCACCAGGAGTCGTACAGGCGGACGGGCCGCGCCTGCAGGGCACGGGGGGCCCGGGCCGGGGCGGGACTGGAGGCGACCGGGGACAGCATGGCAGGAGGGCTCCGGAGACGAACGGGCGGAAGCGGGGTCCTCAGCGGAGTCCCGCGGCAAGCGAGGTAAGGCTTACCTAAAAGTTCCCGCAGGTCAATGCAGGGCCGCAGCCCGAGACGGCGCCGGGGCCGCTACGCGGCGCTAGCAACCGGTTCCGTCCCGTCGCGGGCGCTCGGGACGGTGTGTGGCCGTCGCCCCGCAGGCGGCCCGCCGCGCAAAACCCGCGACCCGCCGGAAGCCCGCGAACCCTCCGCACCCCCGGACGCGGCCGCGTCCCGCGCCGCCGGAAAACACGGGGCGGCCCTGGCTTCGGGCAGCGCCACGGCGGCGACCGCACCGCGACAGGCACGAGCTGGACGCCGCCACCCTCACCGACCTCCTCGCCGCGGCCGAGGCGGCCGTGCGCGCGCACAGCAGCTCACCAAGGCGGCCCGCCACCCGCACTTGCCCTGCGGCGCGACCCCGACCCCTCACCCCGGCCCCCGCGGAGGCCGCCCGCGGCCCGACGCCGCCGACCCCGGCGGAGCCTTGGGCGGCCGCGGCGCCATCGTCCCCTCCAACCCCCGCCCGGCAGCAGGACCTTCGCCGACGGGATCGTGGAACCGGCCGCGCAAGCACCTCCGGTGACTGGCCGTCATGCCGACGGGCAAGTCGCCCCCGCCATCGGGCACATCACCGACGCCGCCGGCGTCGGCAAGACCGGCCTCGCCGTGCGCTGGGCGCGCCGGGTGGCCGAGCAGTACCCCGACGGTCGGCTCTTCGCCGACCTGCAGGGCTACGACGAGCACCAGCCGTCCACCGCCGCCGGCGACATACCGGTGCCGATACCGGGCCACTTCCTGCGCTCCCTCGGCGCCGCCGGGTGCGGGCCGGCGTCGGCGGTCACACGGGGAGCCCGGTCGGCCCCTTGATCCGCTTCATGATGATCTGCGAGTTCACCTCGGTGACGCCCGACAGCGCGGTCAGCTTCTCGATCCACAGCCGCTCGTACGCGCGCAGGTCGGCGACGGCGATGCGCAGCAGGCAGCCGGGGCTGCCGAAGAGCCGGTAGGCCTCGATGACGTCGGGGATGTCCTGCAGGGCCGCCTCGAAGGCCTCGACGGCCTCGCGGTCGCGTCGCACCTCGACGGAGACCAGCACCTCGAAGCTGCGGCCCACGGCGTCGGGGTCGATCACCGCCCGGTAGCCCTGGATCACCCCGTCCTGTTCGAGCTGGCGCACGCGGCGCATGCAGGGGGAGGGGGTGAGGCCCACGCGCTGGGCCAGCTCCTGGTTGCTGAGCCGCCCGTCGGCCTGGAGCTCACGCAAGATTTCGCGATCGATGGCATCCACGACGCAATTATCCCCCACGGACCCTACCCGGAATCTGTCAAACCGGCAATCGAATTGCGCACGGAACGCCCTATCATTGCTGACTTCAGCACATCAGCACACGTGTACGAGGTATCACCCGTACTGGGGAAGGGTGGCCATGGGGCGGATCGTCGTCATCAGCACCGGCGGAACGATTGCCAGCCGCTGGCAGGGCACCGGCTTCGCGGCCGACGCCGACGGACGCGAGGTCATGGCCACCGCGCCGCTGCCCGAGGGCACGACCGTCGAGGTCGTCGACCTGTTCCGGGTGAACAGCCCCCGGCTGACCACCGCCCACCAGCTGACCCTGCTGCGCACCGTGCACGAGGTGCTCGCCGACCCCGGTGTCGACGGCATCGTCGTCACGCACGGCACCGACACACTGGAGGAGTCGGCCTTCCTGGTCGACCTGCACCACCACGACGAGCGCAGCGTCGTCTTCACCGGCGCGCAGCTGCCCATGGGCACCGCCGAGGGCGACGGACCGGGCAACCTGTACGACGCCCTGCTCACCGCGGCCACCACCCGCGGCCTCGGCGTCCTGGTCAGCTTCGCCGGGCGCGTGCACGCGGCCCGCGGCACGGTCAAGACCCAGGCCGTCGCCCTGGACGCCTTCGCCGACCCCTCCCGCGAACTCCTCGGCAAGGTCGGCTTCGGCAAGGTCACCCTGCTGCGCACGCCCCGGCGCCCGCAGCCGCTGCCGGTGCCGGCGATGCCGGAGGTGCCGCCGCGGGTCGACATGGTGATGCACCACGCCGACGGCGACGCGGTGCTGTTCGAGGCCGCGGTCGCGGCCGGGGCCCGCGGCATCGTCCTGATCGGCACCGGGGCGGGCAACGCCACCCCGGAGATCGTGGACGCGGTCCGCGCCGCGGTGGAGCGCGGCGTCCTGGTGGCCCTCACCACCCGGGTCGCGGCCGGCCCGGTCACCGAGATCTACACGCACGGCGGCGCGGTGGACCTGGTCGCGGCGGGCGCCGTCCCGACGGGCACCCTCCGCGCAGGCCAGGCCCGCATCGCGGTCCTGTCGGCCCTGCTGGCCACCGACGACACCGCGGAGCGCGTCCGCATCCTGCGGGAGTCCCTCACCCCGGCGGAACGGGAAGCCCTGGTCGAGGCGTAGCGGCCTGGGCCAAAGCCCGGCGGAGCCGGACCCGGGCACCCTAGGATCCCCGCAACGGACTCGACGTTGCGGGGGGATGCATGGAGCCCGGGATCATCGGCACCCGACTGGCGTCGGCGGCCATCGGACCCCTGGTCAAGAGGCTGTTCGTGGCCGAGGGCAGCGGGGCGGGCCTCGTCGACAAGCCGATCCGGATCTCCGGCTACGTCTCCTTCAAGGGCGAGAAGCGGTCCTTGACGGAATCCGACCTCCGCGCCCTGTCCGCCAAGCTGGTCCGCCAGGCGCTCCGCACGGGCGGCGAGCGGCCCATCGCCGCCGAGGAGCAGCAGGCGGTCGCCGACGCCCTCGCCACCACCCTGCACGCCCTCGGCGACCTGACGCTGACCGACCTGGAGGCCGTACGCCTCGGTGCCGCAGCCTTCGCCAGGGAGCTGCGCCGCGCGGGCGACCGCCCCGAGCGCCACCTGAGCGCCGACGCCACCCACTTCTACGAGCGCCTGCTCGACGCCGCGTGCCTGCACATCCTGCACTTCTTCACCCAGCGCTCGACGTTCGTCGCCCACGCACTGGTGCAGCAGACCCGTGGCATCGCCGAACTGACCGCCAAGGTCGACGAACTGATCCGCCGTGACCCCCTGCCGGGCACGGAGGACGCCGCCTTCGAGCAGCAGTACCTGCCGTACGTGGCCCAGCGGCACGGGAAGCTGACGATCTACGGGATCGACCTCGGCAACTCGCCGAAGCGGTGGCCGCTGGACGCGGCGTACCTGAGCCTCGAAGCGATGCCGTGGTGGGGGGTCCGGGCTTCGACGGCACCGTTGAGCGCGTACGATGCGCAGCTGTTGACCGCTCTCGAAAAGGCGGCAGCCGCCGAGCCGGTCAAGTCCGTGCGCATCGGCGATGCAGCCGAGTGGAACCGGCTGAAGCAACATTTCAGCGACCTTTTCGGGTCGCCCCAGCCCGCGGATCAGGCCCTGGCCGGCAGCCCCCGTGTCCTGCTGCGCGGCGAAGCGGGATCCGGCAAGAGCACCCTCGTGCAGTGGCTCGCCGTCTCCGCCGCCCGCCAGGACCTCACGCCGCAGATGGCGTACCTGGAGGACCGCATCCCCTTCGTCCTGCCGCTGCGCACCCTGACCCGCCACGGCGAACGGCTCCCCGCACCGCGGGACTTCCTGACCACCGCGGGCTGTGCGCTCGGCGGCGTCCAGCCGGAGGGCTGGGCCCACCGTGTCCTCGCCGCAGGGCGAGGGCTGGTCCTGGTCGACGGCATCGACGAGATCCCCGAGCGGGAACGGGAGCGGGCCCGCGGCTGGCTCAGAGACCTGATGGACACGTACGGCGGCGACAACCGCTGGCTCGTCACCTCCCGCCCCTCCGCCGTCGGAGCGGACTGGCTCACCGAGGACGGCTTCACCGAGCTGACCCTGTCCGCCATGGGGCCGGCGGACATCACCACGTTCATCAAGCGGTGGCACGGTGCAGCCCGCACGGGCACCTACGAGGACGCGGACCTCCCGACGTACGAGGCCCAGCTGCTCGCCGCCGTACGCACCAAGCCCGATCTCGGCCGGCTGGCCACCAACCCCCTGATGTGCGGGCTGATCTGCGCCCTTCACCGGGACCGCCGCGGCTACCTCCCGCACGGCCGCAAGGACCTCTACGAGGCAGCCCTCTCCATGCTGCTCAGCCGCCGCGACCGCGAGCGCGACATGCGCGGCCCGGACCTCCGGGAGGAACCGCAGCTCGACCTGCTCCAGCGCCTCGCGTACTGGCTCATCAGGAACGGCCGCACGGAGATGGACCGCTCCCAGGCGGAGGACATCATCGCCCGGGCCCTGCCCGCCGTCCCGGAAGCGGCGGCCCTCGGCGAAGCGCCCGTGGTCTTCGAGCACTTCCTCCAGCGCAGCGGTCTGCTGCGCGAGCCGGCGCCCGACACCGTGGACTTCATCCACCGCACCTTCCAGGACTTCCTCGGTGCCCGGGCGGCCGTGGAGGAGGGCGACTTCGGACTCCTCACGGACCAGGCCGGCAACGACCAGTGGGAGGACGTGATCCGGATGGCGGTCGCGCTCGCCCGCCCCGCCGAGCGCGTCCGGCTCTTCCGCGACCTGCTGACCCTGGGGGACCGGTCCACCGACCGGCGCACCCGGGCCCGCATCTACCTGCTGGCCGCGGCCTGCCTGGAACACGCCACCACCCTCGACCCCGAGGTGCGAGCAGCTGTGGAGGAGCGCACCGCCACCCTCATCCCGCCGCGCAGCGAGCAGGAGGCGCGCGCCCTGGCGGAGGTCGGCCCGCTGGTCCTGGGCCTTCTCCCCGGCCCTGAGGAGCTCACCGATACGGCCGCTTACCACGTGGTGATCGCGGCCTCACACGTCAAGTCGGAAGCCGCGGTCTCCTTCCTCGCGAGGTTCGTCGGGCATTCCCACCTGCCGGTCCGCTCCCAGCTCATGTGGGCCTGGTCCCGGTTCGACGGCGCGGATTACGCCGATGAGGTCATCGCACGGCTGGATCCGACCGATCTCCGTTACACCGTCGGGTCCGACGACCAGCTCCGCCATCTGGAGCGCCTCGGACTCCGCCCGGACCGCCTGGACATCAGGAGCGGCGTTTCGGGGCGGGCCCTGGAGGCGTTCCTCGGCAGGCGCAGTGTCAAGGAGATCGAGCTCACACGTGCCACGCTGTCCGATCTGAACTTCCTGGCGGGGCAGTCCGCCCTGCGGGCCCTGACCGTGAGCGATTGCACGGATCTGACGGATCTCTCGGCGATCAGCGGCCTGCGGATCCGGCGGTTGACCATCACACACCCCGGACCGGCCCTCGATCTGCGGCCGGTGTCAGGGCTGCCTGAGTTGAGGACCCTCGCCCTCCGGGGTCCAGCGGCCCTGCGCTGGTCCGCGGAGAACCTTCCGCCAGACCTGACCACGCTGATGGTCGCGGGCGAGACGGGTCCTGCGCAGGCGCTCAAGGGCCTCGGAACGCTGTCCGAGCTCAGTCTCCTGCTGCTCAACCCCGCGTCGAGCCCGGCCTCGGCTTCCGACTGGCAGGAGCTTCCGGCCCTGTCCCTCGTCCACCTCCGGGTGTCCGCTTCCTCGTTCGAGACCCTTCCGACAGAGGTGGTCCTGCCCGGTGTCAAGACGCTGGAAGTCTGGGAGGGGGGAGGAGAACCGGTGATCCAGGAGGCGGTGCGCCGCCTGCCCTCGGCGTTTCCCGCGGTGAAGAGCCTCGCCCTGAACGGGGACTTCAGCGCGGAAGAGTGCATCGACCTCGCACCGCTCGCCGGGCTGCCCGGCCTCCGGGAGCTCCACGTCGAGACCAGCCTCCCTCTCATCCGCGGTGTCGAGGCCCTCCCGCCGCAGGTGCGTCTGTACACCAGGCTGACCGACGACCCGCGGGGCCAATCCAGCCCGCGCGGCGTTTGAGCGCACCGGGCGCGAAGCGCCCGGGTCTTTCAGCCCCGCCGGCGTTTGAGGCGAACGGGGTCCAGGGCGCAGCCCGCCACGCGGCGGAGCCGCATATCCGGCACAGCGGGAAGGGGCGGGACTGGGGAACGGCTCCGCGCAGCGGCACACCGGCCGTCGCCCAGGCCCGGCGGAAGGCCCGGCCGGAGCGGCGCAAGCGCGCCCCCGGCCGGGATCCGCTACGCCCGGCCGAACGCGGCCAGTATCCGGTCCGCCGCCAGGGTCGGGGTCAGGGACCCCTCCCTGACCCGGGCCTCCAGGCCGGGGGCCAGGTCCCGTACCGCCGGATCCGCCCGCAGCCGCTCCAGCAGCTCGTCGCGGACCATCGACCAGGTCCACTCCACCTGCTGCGCAGCCCGCTTCGCGGCGAGCCGCCCACCCGCCTCCAGCAGCCGCCGGTGCTGCTCCAGCCGGTTCCACACCTCGTCCAGCCCGCTGGACTCCCGCGCGCTACACGTCAGGACCGGCGGCGTCCACGCGGCGTCCACCGGGTGCATCAGCCGCAGCGCGCCCGACAGTTCGCGGGCGGCGGCCTTGGCGTCGCGCTCGTGCGGGCCGTCGGCCTTGTTCACGGCCAGGACGTCGGCCAGTTCCAGGACGCCCTTCTTGATGCCCTGCAGCTGGTCGCCCGTACGGGCCAGGGACAGCAGCAGGAAGGAGTCCACCATCCCCGCCACCGTCGTCTCCGACTGCCCGACGCCGACCGTTTCGACGAGGACGACGTCGTAGCCCGCCGCCTCCATCACGATCATCGACTCGCGGGTGGCCTTGGCGACTCCGCCCAGCGTCCCCGCCGACGGCGAGGGCCGGACGAACGCGGCCGGGTCCACCGACAGCCGCTCCATCCGCGTCTTGTCGCCGAGGATGGAGCCGCCCGTACGGGTGGAGGACGGGTCCACGGCGAGGACCGCCACCCGGTGCCCCAGCCCGGTCAGCATGGTGCCGAACGCGTCGATGAACGTGGACTTCCCCACGCCGGGCACCCCGCTGATCCCGATGCGCCGGGCCCGCCCCGCGTGCGGGAGCAGCTCCGTCAGCAGGGTCTGCGCCAGCGACCGGTGCGCGGGCAGGGTGGACTCGACGAGCGTGATCGCGCGCGCGATGAACGCGCGCTTGCCGTCGAGCACCCCCTTCGCATAGGCCTCGATGTCGATCTTCGGCACCGGCCCCCGCCTACAGCTCGTGGCCCAGATCCGCGGCCAGCCGCGTCACCAGGTCGTGGGCCGCGTCCGGGATGACCGTGCCCGGCGGGAACACCGCCGCCGCGCCCATCTCCAGCAGCGTCGGCACGTCGGCCGGCGGGATCACCCCGCCCACCACGATCATGATGTCCTCGCGCCCCTCCTCCGCGAGCTGCTCGCGCAGCGCCGGGACGAGGGTCAGGTGGCCGGCCGCCAGCGACGACACGCCCACCACGTGGACGTCCGCCTCGACGGCCTGGCGGGCCACCTCCGCCGGGGTCTGGAACAGCGGGCCGACGTCGACGTCGAAGCCCAGGTCGGCGAAGGCCGTGGCGATCACCTTCTGGCCGCGGTCGTGGCCGTCCTGGCCCATCTTGGCGACGAGCACGCGCGGACGGCGGCCCTCCGCCTCCTCGAACCGGTCGACGAGCGCACGGGTGCGCTCCACGGACGGGGACTCGCCTGCTTCGGTGCGGTACACACCCGAGATCGTACGGATCTGGCTCGCGTGCCGCCCGTACACCTTCTCCAGTGCGTCCGAGATCTCACCGACGGTGGCCTTGGCCCGGGCCGCGTCCACCGCCAGGGCGAGCAGGTTGCCCTCCAGGTCCCGGCCCGCGCCCCGCTCGGCCGCGTTTGTCAGCGCCCGCAGCGCGTCCTGGCAGACCGCCTCGTCGCGCTCCTCGCGCAGCCGCCGCAGCTTGTCGATCTGCTGGGCGCGCACCGCCGAGTTGTCGACCTTGAGGACCTCGATCTGCTCGTCGCTGTCGACGCGGTACTTGTTCACGCCGATCACCGGCTGGCGCCCGGAGTCGATCCGCGCCTGCGTGCGGGCCGCGGCCTCCTCCACGCGCAGCTTCGGGATGCCGGCGTCGATGGCCTGCGCCATGCCGCCGGCCGCCTCGACCTCCTGGATGTGCTGCCAGGCCCGGCGCGCCAGGTCGTACGTCAGCTTCTCGACGTACGCGCTGCCGCCCCACGGGTCGATCGACCGGCAGGTCCCCGACTCCTGCTGCAGCAGCAGCTGGGTGTTGCGGGCGATGCGCGCCGAGAAGTCCGTCGGCAGCGCGAGGGCCTCGTCGAGGGCGTTGGTGTGCAGCGACTGGGTGTGGCCCTGGGTGGCGGCCATCGCCTCGATGCACGTGCGCGTGACGTTGTTGAAGACGTCCTGTGCGGTCAGCGACCAGCCCGAGGTCTGCGAATGCGTGCGCAGCGACAGCGACTTGCTGTTCTTCGGGTCGAACTGCTTGACCAGCTTCGCCCACAGCAGGCGCGCCGCGCGCAGCTTGGCGACCTCCATGAAGAAGTTCATGCCGATCGCCCAGAAGAAGGACAGGCGCGGCGCGAACGCGTCCACGTCCAGGCCCGCTTCCTGCCCGGCCCGCAGGTACTCCACGCCGTCGGCGAGGGTGTACGCCAGCTCCAGGTCGGCCGTGGCCCCGGCCTCCTGGATGTGGTAGCCGGAGATGGAGATGGAGTTGTACCGCGGCATCTTCTGCGAGGTGAAGGAGAAGATGTCCGAGATGATCCGCATCGAGGGCTTCGGCGGATAGATGTAGGTGTTGCGGACCATGAACTCCTTGAGGATGTCGTTCTGGATGGTCCCGGCGAGCTTGTCGGGGGAGACGCCCTGCTCCTCCGCCGCCACGATGTAGAGGGCGAGGACCGGCAGCACCGCGCCGTTCATCGTCATCGACACCGACATCCTGTCGAGGGGGATCCCGTCGAACAGCTGGCGCATGTCGTAGATCGAGTCGATCGCCACGCCCGCCATGCCGACGTCGCCGGTGACGCGCGGGTGGTCGCTGTCGTAGCCGCGGTGCGTCGGCAGGTCGAAGGCGACCGACAGGCCCTTCTGGCCGGCCGCGAGGTTGCGCCGGTAGAAGGCGTTGGACTCCTCGGCCGTGGAGAAGCCCGCGTACTGGCGGATCGTCCAGGGCTGGTTGACGTACATGGTCGGGTACGGGCCGCGCAGGTACGGGGCCACGCCCGGGTACGTCTGCAGGAAGTCCAGACCCTCCAGGTCCCGCCCGGTGTACAGCGGCTGCACGCCGATGCCCTCGGGCGTCTCCCACACCAGGTCCGCGGCGGCCGTGCCGGTGGACTCCTTGACGGCGCTGCGCCACTGGTCCTCGGAGGCGGCAGCCGCGGCGCCGCGCAGCGGGAGGGCGGAGAAATCGGGGATTCCGGGGTTTCCGGTGCCGCTCACTGCGCGACTCCCATCCGGTCGAGAACGTTGGACAGCACCGCGACCGCGTCGCAGCCGGCGAAGACGTACTCGTCGACGGCGCCGGCCGCCGTGCCGGGCCTGCCCGCGAGGAAGACGGTCGTCGCACCCGCCGAGCGCAGCGCCGCGGCGACCGCCTCGGCCTGCTCCTCGTACAGGGCGTCGCTGGAGCAGAGCACGGCCGTGCCGTCCGCGCCGCTCGCCGTGTACGCGGCGGCGGCCGTGGCGGCGTCCACGGACACCGGGTCGTGGACCGGCTGGATCCCGCCCGCCTGGAACAGGTTCGCGGCGAAGGTGGCGCGCGCGGTGTGCGCGGCGGCCGTGCCGAGGGCGGCGAGGAAGATCCGCGGCCGGGCCCCGGTGGCCTCCAGGTGCCGGTCGCTGCGGGCACGCAGCGCCTCGTACGCCTCGTCGCGCCGTACGCGCGGCAGCCCGCCGGAGGGCGCGGCCGGGGCGGCCTCGCGCTCGGGCAGCTGCTCGGCCAGCAGCGGGAACTCGCTCACGCCGGTGATGGGTTCGCGGCGCTTGGCCAGCTTCGCGGAGCGCTCGGCCCAGGTGGCGGCGAGCCGCTCGGCGACCAGGCCCGAGCGCAGGGCGGCGGGCAGGCCGCCGGCCCGTTCGACGGTCTGGAAGAACTCCCAGGCGGCGTCGGCCAGTTCGGAGGTGAGCCGCTCCACGTAGTAGGAGCCGCCGGCCGGGTCGATGACGCGGGCCAGATGCGACTCCTCCAGGAGGACGGAGGAGGTGTTGCGGGCGATGCGGCGCGAGAACGCGTCCGGCAGGCCCAGCTCGTGGTCGAAGGGCAGCACGGTGACCGCGTCCGCCCCGCCCACGCCCGCCGCCATGCAGGCGACGGTGGTGCGCAGCATGTTCACCCACGGGTCGCGGCGGGTCATCATCACCGGCGAGGTGACGGCGTGCTGGCGCTGGGCGCCCGCGGCGGGCGCCCCGCAGGCCTCGGCGACGCGGGCCCACAGCAGCCGGGCGGCGCGCAGCTTGGCGATGGTCAGGAACTGGTCGGCGGTCGCCGCGTAGCGGAACTCCAGCTGGCCGAGGGCGGCTTCGATGCCGAGCCCGGCATCGGTCAGCGCACGCAGGTAGGCGACGCCGGTGGCCAGCGACAGGCCGAGCTCCTGGGCCGCCGAGCCGCCCGCCTCGTGGTACGGCAGGGCGTCCACGGACAGGGCGCGCACGCCCGGCCAGTGGGCGGCCGCCTCCCGGGCCAGGGCGACGGCGGCTTCGAGGCCGCTGTCGGGGTCGGGATCGGAGTCGGTGCCGGTGTCGGCGGGCCGGCCCGTGCGGGCCTCGTGGCCCAGCGGGTCGGCGCCCAGGACGGCGCGGGCGTCCTCGGGGGCCACGCCGCGCTCGGCGTACAGGGCCAGCAAGGCGCGTCCGGCGGCCGCGAATTCGGCTCCGGCGTCGAGGGCCAGGGGCGCGAGGTCGAGGTAGACCCCGTCCAGGGCCTTCGACAAGGCCTCCACGGGCAGCCCGCCCTGGCCCAGGCTCAGCCACAGGGAGGTGACGCCGTTCTCCAGGTCGGCGAGGACGGCCTCGTTCACCCGCGCGGGGTCGGTGCCGAGGTGCCGCTGGCGCACGTCCCAGCCGGAGGCGGAGCCGCCGGCGGGCGTGCCGCCCCGTACGAACGGGGCGAACCCGGGAAATCCGGTGTCGGCGGGCGTTTCGGGCGTGGTGTACAGCGGGCGGGTGATGAGCCCGTCCTCGAGCTTCGTGGACAACGCGTCTTCCGCGGCCTCGCCGGATGCGTCCTTGCCGGACTTGCGCAGTACGCCCTCTACCAGGCGCTGCCACTGCTCATGCGTCGCGTCAGGGAACTCGGCGGCCAGGGAGAGCCCGTCATCAGGCAGGACCGTCATGGCTCGAATGCTAGGGGGGTCACCTTGTGAACGACCATAAGCACCGCATGTGATCTCCCCCTCTCATGTGAGACGGGAGGGGGCACGGACGAGCGGGGCCAGGGGCGCGTCGAACAGCCGATCGAGGAGAACGGCCGCCGCCGCCCCCGGAAGTACGGCCGTGCATCCTTGGCCCGGAGGCCCGCGCCGGAGTCCGCTGCGTTGTCAGTGGCGGCCGGTAGGGTGTTCGCATCGGCTGTGACCTGGGGAAACGTGAGGGGATGGGCTGCGTTGATCCGTGCGTACAAGTTCCTCATGCGGCCCACCGTGGGCCAGACGATCGCGCTGGGCGAGATGCTGGGCGATCACTGCTCGCTCTACAACGGGGCCTTGCAGGAACGACGCGACGCCTACCGGCACGCCTCCAAGACGAGCATCAAGTACGGGCAGCAGTCCGCGCAGCTCAAGGAGATCCGGGCATTCGACCCGGAGCGGCAGGGCCGCTGGTCGTTCTCCTCCCAGCAGGCCACCTTGCGCCGCCTGGACAAGGCGTTCGCCGCGTTCTTCCGCAGGATCAAGTCCGGCGACACGCCCGGATACCCGCGCTTCAGGGGCGTGAACTGGTTCGACACGGTCGACTTCCCCAAAGACGGCGACGGCTGCCGCTGGGACTCCACCCCCCACGACCCGGTCACCCGGGTCCGCTTCCAGGGCGTGGGCCACGTCAAGGTCAACCAGCACCGGCCGGTCGTCGGCAAGGTCAAGACCGTGTCGGTCAAACGCGAGGACAAGCGCTGGTACGTGGTGCTGACCGCTGAGCAGGACCGGACCGAGCCGCTGCCCGCGACCGGGTCCGTGGTCGGCATCGACCTGGGCATCTCCAACTTCCTCACCACCTCCAACGGTGAGCACGTGCCCAACCCGCGCCACGCCCGCACGGCCGCCGGAAAGCTCGAAGCCGCACAGCGGGCGCTGTCGAAGTTCCCCCGCGTCCGCCGCGACCGCCGCACCAAGAACCACCAGCGGGCCGTGCAGCGCGTCGCCGGCCTGCGCCGCAAGGTCCGACGCCAGCGTCTCGACCACGCCCACAAGACCGCCCTTGACCTCGTACGCGAACACGATGTCATCGCGCACAAGACCTCAAGATCCGCAACATGGTCAAGGCCCCCGCGCCGAAACCCGACCCCGACCAGCCGGGCAGCTTCCTCCCCAACGGGGCCAGCGCGAAGGCCGGGCTCAACCGCTCGATCTCGGATGCCGGATGGGGGGTGTTCCTCGCGATCCTGCACGCCAAGGCTGAAAGCGCCGGACGGGAAGTGATCGCCGTGGACCCCCGCAACACCTCCCGGACCTGCCCCGCATGCGGGCACGTCTCAGCGGAGAACCGGCCCACCCAGGAAAAGTTCCACTGCGTCTCGTGCGGCCACCAGGCACACGCGGACACCGTGGGCGCCCTGAACGTCCTACGGGCCGGGCTGGTCCGTCGCGACGCCGCACCGGCATAGCGAGAAGCCCCCACGTTTACGCGGGGGAGGAGTCACGTAGCCCTCGTGGAGGAAACGGCGGAAACGGCTGCCCGGGCGGTGCGTAGCGGGCTCGTTGCGAGGGCATGAAATCCGGCCACGGTTTCAAGCCGTTCCGGGTGGCGGTGCGGTTGCCCGGACGGCCAGGAAAAGAGCAGGTCGCAGCGGGTGCCGGGGGTGCGCGAGGGGGGTCGGGCGGAGGCCGGCCGGCCGGGTCGAGCAGGGCTTGACCGGGGCCGGGGGCGCTGACAGGCTCCGTGCCATGTCCGCGAACGAGCTTTCCGCCTCGCGGCTCCACACCCCCGGCTGCTCCTGTACCGCGCCGGGTACGTGTCCGGGCCGCTGTCCGGCCCCGCGCCGCGCCTGAGTCCGTACCGCCCCTCCTGCGCGTCCGGCCCTCGGCCGCTCGGCAGACCGGCCGCTTCGTGGACTGGCCGCTCCGCAACCGGCCGCTCTGCAGACCGGCTGCTCGGCAAACCGTCCGGCCGCTCGGCGGGCCAGCCGACCGCCCGGCCCGCCTCTCGACCTCTCGGCACCGCTCGACCTCCCGGCACCCCCGATCCCGCGCGGCCGATCCTCAAGCTCACGGCCTCTTCCGCCCGTCCGCCCACGCTCGTCCCCCGCACCTGCGGGCTCGCACTACCGGGCGTGCCCCTCCTGCGTCCCCGTCCGCCCGTTCAGCCTCGCCGGCGTTTGAGGCGCGGGGTCCGGGGCGGAGCCCCTGGGGGCACCTCCCAGCGGTAGCCGGGGGAGGAACGGGGAAAGGCGGGGCGGGGAGAGGCCCCGCGCAGCGGCAGTCGGCCCGGCTTCCCCGCACCTCCATTTCTTCCGCTGCGGAAATAAACCGCTCATGTCCTGACAGGGAGTCCACCATGACCACCGCCACCGCCACCGCCACCGCCACCGCCACCGCCACCGACGAGACCGAGACAGAGACTGAGCCCACCATCACCGTGAGGAAAATCGGCGGCCGCATCGGCGCCGAAATCTCCGGCGTGCGCCTCGGCGGCGACCTCCCCGCCGGAACCGTCGCCGAGATCCGCGCCGCGCTCCTCACCCACAAGGTCGTCTTCTTCCGCGGCCAGACGCACCTCGACGAGGCCGCCCACGAGGCCTTCGCCGAACTCCTCGGCACGCCCGTCGCCCACCCCACCGTGCCCTCCGCCGACGGGCGCTACGCCCTCGGCATCGACTCCCACCACGGCGCCCGCGCCAACCAGTGGCACACGGACGTCACCTTCGTGCCCGCCTACCCCGCCTTCTCGATCCTCAGGGCCGTCACCATCCCCCCGTACGGCGGGAACACGCTCTGGGCCAACACCGCCACCGCCTACGCCGATCTGCCCGAACCGCTGCGGGCGCTCGCCGACGGCCTGCGCGCCCTGCACTCCAACGAGTACGACTACGCCGCGCTCAAGCCGGACGCCCTGCCCGAGGCGCTCGCCCAGTTCCGCGAGGTGTTCACCTCGACCGCCTTCCTCACCGAGCACCCCGTGGTCCGCGTCCACCCCGAGACAGGCGAACGCACCCTCCTGCTCGGCAACTTCGTCCAGCGCATCGCCGGCCTGACCGGCCGCGACTCCCGGCTCCTGGTCGACCTGTTCCAGGCGCACATCGAGAGCCCCGAGAACACCGTCCGCTGGCAGTGGCAGCCGGGCGACGTCGCGATCTGGGACAACCGCGCCACCCAGCACTACGGCGTCGACGACTCCGACGACCACGAGCGCACCCTGCGCCGGGTCACCGTCGACGGCGACGTCCCGGTCGGCCCGGACGGGGTTGCCTCGCGGCTGCTGAGCCCGCAGAGCGTCCCCGCCCCGTCCTTCGGCATCCCGTCGGGCGCGTCCACGGCCACCGTCTGATCAAGGAGCCTCCCGTGCCCACCCTGCTCGCCATAACCGGCAGTCCCTCCCCGCACTCCCGTACCGCCGTCGTCGCCGACCACGTGCTGCGCCGGCTCTCCCACGCCGGCTTCGACACCGCCCACCTCGCCGTCCGCGAGCTGCCCGCCGCCGATCTGCTCGCCGCCCGGCGCGGCGTGCCCGAGCTGCGGCGGGCCCTGGAGGCGGTGGCCGGGGCGGACGGGGTCGTCGTCGCGACCCCGGTCTACAAGGCCTCGTACACCGGTCTGCTCAAGGCCTTCCTCGACGTGCTGCCGCAGGACGGGCTGGCCGGGAAAACGGTCCTGCCCCTCGCCACCGGCGGGAGCCTCGCCCACGTCCTGACCCTCGACTACGCCCTGCGCCCCGTCCTCGCCGCCCTCGGCGCCCGGCACGTCGCCGCCGGGCGGTTCGTCCTGGACTCCTCCGTCGAGCGCGGCTCCGGCCCCGACCGGCTCAGGCCCGAGGCGGAGCTCGACCTCTTCCACGCCGTCGACGAGTTCGCCGACGCCGTCCGCGCCGCCGCCCCTGCCGCCGCCCGGGCCCTCGCCCCGTAACGAACGAACGACAAGGAACAGCAGCCATGTCCGCAGTCCTCGCGCCCACGACCCGACGCCAGTTCCTGACCCTTCTCGGCATCTCGGCGGCCGCGGTGAGCTGCGGCACGGCCACCGCGGGCGGCGGCTCCGGCCCCTCCGGCAGCCAGGTCACCACGCTCAAGTACCAGGGCAACGTCGGGGCGGTCACCCTCCCCGAACTGGCCGCCGACCTCGGGTACCTCGGCGACCTGAAGCTGGAGTGGGTCGGCAACACCATCAGCGGGCCCCAGGACATCCAGTCCGCCGCCACCGGCCAGATCCACTTCGGCGGCGCCTTCAACGGCGCCATCGTCAAACTCGCCGCGAGCAAGGCCCCCATCAAGGCCGTCGTCTCCTACTACGGCGTCGACGAGCACGCGTACAGCGGCTACTACGTCCTGGAGGACAGCCCGATCCGCTCCGCCCGCGACCTGCTCGGCAAGAAGGTCGGCATGAACACCCTGGGCGCGCACTCCCAGGCCCTCCTGGACATCTACCTCAGTCGGGGCGGCATCTCCAAGGCCGACGCCGCCAAGGTCGAGGCCCTCGTCGTGCCGCCTGTCAACACCGAGCAGGTGCTGCGCCAGAAGCAGATCGACGTGGGCGTGCTGGGCGGCGTCCTGCGCGACAAGGCGCTCGCCGCGGGCGGGATACGCCCCCTGTTCAGCGACTACGACCTGCTCGGCCGGTTCAGCGCCGGCTCGTACGTCATGACCCA
The DNA here is from genome assembly GCF_040636955.1 of Streptomyces sp. NPDC032472. NCBI lineage: Bacteria > Bacillati > Actinomycetota > Actinomycetes > Kitasatosporales > Streptomycetaceae > Streptomyces > Streptomyces sp. NPDC032472. Next base: position 3,704 of record NZ_JBEZVK010000009.1, on the reverse strand, counting down.
GAGGTTCATCAAGGAGAACCCGGACACCGTCCGCACCTTCACCACCGGCGTCGCCAAGGCCATCGAATGGTCGCGCAGCACCCCGCGCGAGGAGGTCATCGCCCGCATGACCGAGATCGTCAAGAAGCGCGGGCGCAACGAGGACACCGCGACCCTGCAGTACTGGCGCTCGTACGGGGTCGGCGAGACGGGCGGCCGCATCCAGGACAAGGAGTTCCGGCTCTGGCTGGACTGGCTCGCCGACCGCGGCGAGCTCAAGCAGGGCGGCCTGAAGCCGGCCGACCTCTACACGAACGAGTTCAACGGCTACGGGAAGGGCTGAAGCGGCATGGCGAAGATCGAGTTCCGGTCGGTGACGAAGACCTTCCCGGCCAAGGACAGGAAGCGGGAGGAGTTCACCGCGCTCGACGGGATCGACCTGGAGATCGAGGCGGGGGAGTTCCTCGTGGTCGTGGGCCCCAGCGGCTGCGGCAAGTCCACCCTGCTCGACCTGCTGGCCGGGCTGACCCGGCCGACGTCCGGCCGGATCCTGCTCGACGGCGCGCCCGTCACCGGGCCGGGGCCGGACCGCGGGATCGTCTTCCAGCAGTACGCGCTGCTGCCGTGGCGGACGGCGCTCGGCAACGTGGAGTTCGGACTGGAGGCCACCGGGGTCCCGCGCAGGCAGCGCGCGGAGCGGGCCAGGGAGTTCCTGGACCTGGTGGGCCTCGCCGGCTTCGAGGACCGGCACCCGCACGAGCTCTCGGGCGGCATGCGCCAGCGGGTCGCCATCGCGCGCTCGCTGGCGTACGACCCGGACGTCCTGCTGATGGACGAGCCGTTCGCGGCCCTCGACGCGCAGACCCGGGAGTCCCTCCAGGACGAGCTGCGCCGGATCTGGCAGCGCACCGGCAAGACCGTCGTCTTCATCACGCACGGCATCGAGGAGGCCGTGTACCTCGGCGGGCGCGTGGCCGTCATGACCTCCCGTCCCGGCCGCATCAAGGAGGTCGTCCCGGTCTCCCTCGGCAGCCGCGGGGGCGGGTCCGGGGGCGGGGCCGCGGCGCAGGGGGAGGAGCTGCGCTCCAGCCCGGAGTTCGCGCGCCAGCGGCACGAGATCTGGACCCTGCTGCACGACGAAGTGGCGCGCGCCCGCCAACTGGAGAAGGAGGAGGCCGTCGCATGAGCACCACCACCCACACCGACAACACTGCCGTGGCCGTTCCGGCGGATGTCCCGGCAGCCGGGGCCGGGGCCGGGGCGCCCTCGCCCGCGCAGCGCACGCAGCCGCCGCCGGCGGACCGGGCGGCGGCGGACGTCCCGGGCGCCCTCGAGGCGAGCAGCCCCCACAGAGCGGGCCCGGGTCCCCTCCGGGCGGTCGCCCGGTGGGCGCGGGCCGTGCTCTGGCGGTCCGTGGCCGTCCTGGCGCTGCTCGCGCTCTGGGAGACCGCGCCCCGGATCGGGCTCGCCGACCCCACCTTCCTCCCGCCGGTCAGCGAGGTCGCCGCCGCCTGGTGGGAGCTGCTGGCCGACGGCCAACTCGGCGAGCACGCCCGGGCCAGCCTCGTCCGCTCCTTCGGCGGATTCGGCATCGCCGTCGCCGTCGCCGTCCCCCTCGGCCTGCTCATCGGCTGGTACCGCCCCGTCGCAGCCCTGCTCGGCCCGCTGCTGGAGGTGTTCCGCAACACCGCGGCCCTCGCCCTGCTGCCGGTCTTCGTGCTGCTGCTCGGCATCGGCGAGACCTCCAAGGTGTCGATCGTCGTCTACGCATGCGTCTGGCCGATCCTGCTGAACACCATCAGCGCCGTCGGCAACGTCGACCCGACCCTGGTCAAACTGGCGCGCTCCGTGGACCTGTCCACGCCGCGGCTGTTCCAGAAGGTGATCCTGCCGGCCTCCGTCCCGGCCGTCTTCACCGGCATCCGGCTGGCCGGAGCCGTCTCGATCCTGGTCCTCGTCGCCGCAGAGATGATCGGCGCGAAGGCCGGCCTCGGCTACCTGATCAACGCCTCGCAGTTCAATTTCGCGATCCCCCAGATGTACGCGGGCATCATCACCATCTCCGCGATCGGTGTGGCGTTCAACCAGCTCCTGGTCACGATCGAACGCCGCCTCAGCCTCTGGCGCATCCCCACCACCTGACGCCGCCTGCGCACCAGGCGGCCCTTGCCGCCGATCCCCGAGGAGACGAACCACCATGACCACGACCACGACCACAGCCCGGACGCTCCACCTCAACGCCTTCCTGATGAACGCCGGCCACCACGACGCCGCCTGGCGCCACCCGGACAGCAGCCCCGAACGGGTCACCGACCTGGGCTACTTCCAGGAGCTGGCCCGTACCGCCGAGCGCGGCCGGCTCGACTCGATCTTCTTCGCCGACGGCCTCGCCCTGTGGGGCAAGGCCCGCTACAACGCCCTCGGCGGCTTCGAGCCGCTCACCCTGCTGTCCGCGATCGCCGCCGTCACCGAGCACATCGGGCTGATAGCGACGGTCTCCACCACCTTCAACGAGCCCTTCCACCTGGCCCGCAAGTTCGCCTCGCTCGACCACATCAGCAACGGCCGTGCCGGCTGGAACATCGTCACCTCCGGCAGCGTCGACGAGGCCCGCAACTTCGGCCGGGAGGAACACCTCGAACACGGCCTCCGCTACGAGCGCGCCCGCGAGTTCCTCGACGTGGCCACCAAGCTGTGGGACAGCTGGGAGGACGACGCGATCGTCCTCGACAAGGAGCGCGGCGTCTACGCCGACACCGACAAGCTCCACCCGGCCGCCCACCGCGGCGAGCACTTCGCCGTCGCCGGGCCGCTCAACGTGCCGCGCTCCCCGCAGGGGTACCCGCTGCTGGTCCAGGCCGGCTCCTCCGAGGACGGCAAGGAGTTCGCCGCCCAGTACGCGGAGGCCGTCTTCACCGCCCAGCAGACCCTCGCCGACGCGCAGACCTTCTACAAGGACCTCAAGTCCCGCCTGTCCCGGTACGGCCGCAGCGAGGCCGACCTGCTCGTCCTGCCGGGCATCGCCCCCGTCATCGGCTCCACCGAGGCCGAGGCCAAGGCCCTGGAGCGGCAGCTCACCGAGCTCCAGGTGCCCGAGTACGGGCTCGCCCAGTTGTCCGGGATGCTCGGCGTCGACCTGACCGGGCTCCCGCTCGACGGGCCGCTGCCGGACCTCCCGGAGGAGCGGGACATCAACGGCAACAAGAGCCGCTTCACGCTCGTCGCGGAGCTGGCGCGCCGCGACGGCCTGAGCCTGCGCGAGCTGATCGCCCGCCTCGGCGCGGGCCGCGGCCACCGGGTGTACGCCGGCACGCCCGAGCAGGTCGCCGATCAGCTCGAGGAGTGGTTCACGCAGGGCGCCGCCGACGGCTTCAACGTCATGGCGCCTGTCCTGCCGACGGGGCTCACGGACTTCGTGGACCACGTGGTGCCGATCCTCCAGCGTCGGGGCCTGTTCCGCACGGAGTACACGGGCGCCACCCTGCGCGAAAACTACGGCCTCCCCCGCCCGGCCAACCGCCACACCACGGCCCGACCCTGACGCCTCCGGCCTCCGCCCCAGGGATCCCGACTCCGCCGGCCACCGGGCTCTGCCCGGCCCCGTGCCTCAATCGCCGGCGAGGCTGGATTGGCCGGCCCCCCGCTTCGAACGCCGCCTGAGGTTGTGCTCGCCTCGCCTCGAACGCCGCCTGCAGGATCGGCCCACCCCCCGCTTCAAAGCCGGG